>JAZUPD010000017.1:0-63864 GCA_045604985.1 Eubacteriales bacterium | reverse complement strand
TCATAATATACCAAACAATATCTAAATCTTCATACTGAAAGATAAAATATGTATTGAAAATTGAGGAAAAATATGTTATAATTACTTTGATTTTTTTGAAAGGAATACTGACGTGGAGATAAAGCTGACTATTGACAGAATAGAGGAGGGAAGGGCTATCCTTCTTGACGGCGAGGGAAAAATGTTTGAATGTGAATATTTATCAGACTATGCCGAGGGGGATATTCTCCTTTGTGAAATAGGTAATGACGGTGAGATCACGGTAAAGGAAAAAATGAAAAAGGAAACGGAAGAAAAAAAGGAAGAGATGTCAAATAGACTCAAGGCACTTTTTTCGAGAGGAGATAAATAATGGTTTTTAATGGATTTATGCTTAGAGGACTTTATCAAACCTTGAGGGCGAGCGAGTCAGTACCCCAATGGACGATTATTCTTTTTATAATCGGGTGCATTTCTGTTGCTTATCTTTTGGGCTCGCTTAATTTTGCAGTGATGCTTTCAAATAAGAAATACCACGATGATATCAGAAATCACGGAAGCGGAAACGGCGGTACGACAAATATGCTTCGTACATTTGGTAAACTTGCGGCAATTCTGACGTTTGCAGGAGATATCGTAAAGGGCATGGCAGCGGTCACCATCGGCTCGGCACTTCTTGGACTTACCTTTGGCGGTCATATGGCAGCGTTTTTCTGTATGCTCGGTCATATGTTCCCGATATTTTATAAATTCAAGGGCGGAAAGGGAGTTGCCACGAGCATAGGAGCTATCTTTTTGCTCAGTCCCTTCGTTGCTCTCATTATGGTAATAGTTTTTGTAATTATCCTTCTGGGAACGAAATACGTTTCTCTCGGCTCAATCATGGCGGCACTTATCTATCCCGTGCTTCTTTATCGTGTCAACCTTATTCAGGATGGAGCAGGCTGGTTTGTGGCAAACAATATCGGCTGGGGATTTGACATTATTTTTGCTTTTTTGATGATGGTAATGGTGATATTCATGCACAGAGAGAATATCAAGCGGCTTCTTGAAGGAAAAGAATCGAAGATATCCTTCTAAAAAAAGAACAAGGATGCGGAAGATGGAAAATAAGTTTTTTTCTCCCGAGCTTTCGGAGATATGCCGTATAATTTTGCGTGCGGCAGAAGCGGGGGTGCTAAAAAAGGCGGTGCTTTCAAGGTCCAACGATAAAAGCATCAAAAAAGCCATTGTGACCCCTCGTCTTATCGGCGGCAGACCCAAGATCCAAAGCGAGATATTCATGACCGATAATAAAGCTATCCATAAAAACACCGAGCAGACAGATGCGGTAGGACTTTGCGATATCTGTTCTGTATATATGCAGATAAATGTTATTACGAGCGTCGGAGAATGTGAATATAAGCGTTCGAAAAACGGAAAAGAGACTCTTATAGGTGCAAATAAGCTGAAATTTGATGCCGCCGAACCTCAAAATGTGAATATTCTTAAAAACGACAAGGAAAAAAACTATATTCTTAGCGGAGACGAGGCGTTTTTAAAACATCTCGGTATAAGTGATGAGAGGGGCAGAGTTCATGACAAAAAACGCCCCAAGTTCAGACAGATAAACAGGTTTTTAGAGCATATAAGAGACATAGAAAAGCACCTGCCCGCAGAAGGGATTTTGAAAATTTGCGATCTTTGCTGCGGAAAGAGCTATCTTTCATTTGCGGTCTATTATTATTTTACCGCCATAAAGGGCAGAGAGGTTTCGATGACGGGCGTTGACCTCAAGGGGGATGTTATCGAATATTGCAATTCGGTATCGGCAGCACTTGGTTTTGACGGGCTTGAATTTATCTGCGGAGATATTATGCTGTATCAGACCGAAAAACCGCCGTCTCTCGTCATTTCTCTCCATGCTTGTGATGTGGCAACAGACATCGTTCTTGAAAAGGCATCGGAATGGAGAACACCTGTGATTCTTTCTACACCATGCTGTCACCATGAGCTGAATCATAAGATAAATTGCGACGAGCTTTCATTTATAAGCGAACATTCGATGCTCCGTCAAAAGCTTTGTGATGCGGCAACCGACGCTTTGCGCTTAAAGCTTCTTGAATCAAAGGGTTATTCATGCGATGCGCTGGAGCTTATCGACCCCGAGGAGACACCGAAAAATATAATGCTTCGTGCGGTGCTGAAAAACACCCCTTCAAAGCATTCTATGATGACGGCGAGGGCCGAATACGAAAAAGCGAAAAAATTTCTTTTAGGTGAATAAAAACAAATGACATATGTTAATGCACTGAAAAAAATATTTTCTTTTCCGAGAACGGCAGGTGCTCCGACTATCGAGAGGATGCGTCTGCTCTGCAAATATCTTGGAGAACCGCAGAAAAAGCTGAAATTCGTTCACATTGCGGGAACGAACGGCAAAGGGTCATGTGCAACAATGCTCGATAGAGTCCTGCGTGATAGTGGATATAAGGTGGGAAGATATATATCTCCGTACGTTCTCGATTTCAGAGAAAGGATGACCTTTTGTGGGGAGATGATAAGCCACGAGGAGCTTTGCGAGCATACAAGGACCGTTCTTGATGCAGTAACAAAACTGGAAGCTGATGTTGAAAGGGCGAGACTGGGAGAGAAAACGCCATACCCTATCCCAGCCGTAATGCTTGAGGCGGAAACGTCCGCCATGCCTGTGCAGTTTGAGGTCGTTACCGCCATAGGATTTCTCTTTTTTCTAAAGAAAAGATGTGACGTCGTGATTCTTGAATGTGGTCTTGGAGGCAAATTCGACGCCACAAACATAATTGATGCCCCTATTGCCGCTGTAATTATGGGCATTGGGATTGACCACACCGAGCTTCTCGGAGACACTGTCGAAAAAATTGCCGCAGAGAAATGCGGCATAATAAAAAAGGGTACGCAGGAGATAATCAGCTATCCACAGCTTCCCTCTGTTATGTCTGTTATAAGCAAAGCTTGCGTTAAGGCGAATGCAAGAATTTCCGTACCGAGGAAGACCGAGTTAAAAATGCTCCATGCGTCCCTCGGCGGACTTGATTTTTCATATAAAGGAAAAAATTATTTTTCTAAGCTTTCGGCGTATTACCAGCTTTTCAATGCAGCAACGGTAATTGAGGCCTGCGAGGCACTGTGTCGAGTGGGAATGGATATTTCCGAAGAAAACATAAAAAGCGGGCTTGCAAAGACCTTTTTTCCGGGCCGATTTGAAGTGCTTGGAGCCTCGCCTGCCTTTATAGTTGACGGTGCACATAATGAGCATGGAATAAAGGCTTTTTGCGAAAGTGTTGAGATGATTTCCGGTGCTGTCAAGGGAGAGACCGTCTTTGCACTTGGTATGTTGAAGGACAAAAAACCGGAAAATACGCTGATGCCCTTTATCGAGCTTGCCACCGGGGACAAGGTAAGGACGAAAAGAATAATAACTTTGACACCCGAAAGTCCAAGGGCAATGGACGCATCAGAGCTTGCTCAGATTCTCACAAACCTTTCGGATGGAAAGCTCGAGGTGATACCTGTTAGCGATGTGGGGATTGCGAGAAAAAAAGCACTTTTTGCTCTATTGTGCGAGATAAAACCCAGCGACGCCGTGATCTCCTTTGGCTCACTGTATCTTGCCTCGGAAATGCGTCTGCTACTCGGGGAATTTCTTGAAATATATAGACTGAATTTGTAAATTTGAGGTATTCCATATCTGTGACCGTGACGCAAACGTATCAAATACGATTTGTAATTTGGAGACCGATATAGAAACAATCAAAAACCACAAAGCAGTGAACAAAGAAAGATAGGGTAATTCTCTTTGCAAATTTTTTAACAAGAGAATTAAATGTCCTTGTCAGCAAAAAAGGCTTAAAAATGAAGACGTGAAAAAAGGTCAGGGTGATTGTCCTGGCCTTTTTGTTTCAAAATCAATACAATTTATATTTTAGTCTCAGATTATCTGCTATCATTGCGATAAATTCGCTGTTCGTTGGCTTGCCTCGGTTATTTTGAATGGTATAGCCGAAATAGGAATTGAGAGTATCAACATCTCCTCTGTCCCAAGCCACCTCTATTGCGTGTCTTATGGCGCGTTCAACTCTGCTTGTGGTCGTAGAGTATTTTTTTGCAACAGAAGGATATAGCACCTTTGTTACGGAATTTATGATGTCGCTATCATCAATGGTCAGTAGAATTGCAGTCCTCAGATACTGATATCCCTTTATATGGGCGGGCACCCCTATTTGGTGAATGATCTGTGTGACCTGTGTTTCAATATCCGTTTCCTCCCTTTTAACACTTCTTTCGGAGGTGGATTTTTCATTTGCTCTGCTTTGCGCTATCCTGTCAACATGCATGGTAAGGCTTTCGATATCAAAGGGCTTGGGAATGCACATCTCCGCACCTGCATTTGTGGCTTCAACGAATATATTGGGATTTGATACCATAGAGAGGACGATAAATGATGGGGCTTTGTCCTTTCCAAAATCGAGAAGACGGCTGTTGCGAAGAACACCGATCCCGTCTATTTTTGAAAGCCATATGTCGCATATGACAATGTCGGGATGATTTCTTCCTATTCTTACCAGAGCATCCTCGCCGTTTGCAGCCTCTTCAATGCTTCGGTAGCCTGCTCTCATAAGCCCATCTCTCAAATTGCTTCTCATCTGTGCATTTTCGTCTGCAATGAGAATTTTTGTATTTTTTGTACCGGTACTGCTGAATTCCATATTCTTTCCTCCAAATATTATCATTAATTTCAACACATATATATTACCATATTTTGGAAAATATTTCAAGATATTTCCATAAATTTCCAAATAAAAAAATTAACAAAAATAATTGGTAAAATCTGTAAGATTTCACCAATTATTACAAAGTATTGTGTTAGAATTACTAATTAAAGGTCGAATAATGGGATATAATGACAAATCAATGCTTATCGTGCTGGCATGGGGATGTGAAGAAATTTGTCAGATCAACAAAGAATTTTCCGTCCTCGTTTTTGCAAAATCCTATTCTGCGGACAAGCATTTCGTTATTCTCGTCAACCGGTGCGTCGTAATATGCCTTATGTACCCCGGTAAGGTCTATAAAATTAAGTGTGGCTCTGCCAAGTACAAATAGAACTTCGGTATTGTCGCAGTCCTCAGCGAGTGCAAGGTCTCTGATGCTTCCTCCATCGCTGTTCATTGTAAATTGGCATATTCCTGCCAGTTTGTCATCAAGCTTTGCGGAATATGCAAGAAGCTCTGCTTTGTATGTCACTCCACATCTTGCACAGATTGCCTCCTGTTCCGTTTTTGACTGTATCGGTAAAACCTTTAGCATTTTTAGTCTCCTATTATATGTGTTTTTTCGTTTTTTAGATATGCTATTTCGTCCTCGGTCAGATATCTCCATTTTCCTCTTTGCAGATTGCCCATGTCCAGCTCTCCGATGGCGATTCTGGTTAGCCATAACACGCCGAGATCTGCCGCCTCGCACATTTTTCTTATTTGGCGGTTCCTGCCTTCATAAAGCTTAATCAAAAGAATAGCGTTTTCCTCATTTGAGGTTAGTATCTCCACCTCTGCGGGATGGATCTTATATCCGTCGATGACAATGGCACTTGTGAGAATTGCCATCTGCTCCTTGCTTGGGGCAGGCTTCACCTTGACTCTATATATTTTGGGTATTTCATGTCTTGGGTGGGTAAGACGGTTTGTGAGATCTCCATCGTTTGTCATGAGCAGAAGTCCGTCCGAGTCCATATCGAGCCTTCCAACGGGATAGAGCCTAAGCTTTATGTTAGAAACAAGCTCTGTTACGCATTTTCGTCCTCTGTCGTCGCTCACGCTTGAAAGATAGCCTCGGGGCTTATTGAGCAGAACGTATGTATATGTGCTTTTTCTTTGGATCCTAAGCGGCTTTCCGTCGATCTCTACCTTATCCTTTTCGGGATCTATTTTTTGTCCAAGCTTTGCAACTTTGCCGTTGATCTTGACCTTTCCCGTGGAAATTTTGACCTCGGCGGCGCGTCTCGACATTATTCCGCAGTCGCTTATGTATTTTTGAAGTCTGATCTCTTCCATTTAATTATCCTTATAGCTAAAATTTGAAAAATTCTGCGATCCTTTTCCAAAGGCTTTTTTTATAAATCTTCTTTTGAACGCTGTAAAGGGGGATGATGTCGCTCTCACCAATGAGCTTTCCATCAAGATAACAGCTTACCTTGCCTATCCTGTCGCCTTTTTCTATTGGGGCATAAAGAAAATGAGGCAGATATATCTCGATCTTGCAATCCTCTGTACCGATATTAGACGGAAGAATCGCTTCGATAGAATTCGTGCTTCGCAGAAGCACAGTTTGATCCTTGCCGCCCACGACCGGCAGGGAAATGCTATACTGCTTTTCTTCTAAAAGTGTTAACTTGTGATATGAGGAAAAGCCGTAATCAAGCATTTTTTTGTGGTCGTTCCAATCATCCGGTGCGTTAAGAGTTACTGCAACGAGGCAAAGTCCGTTTCTTTCTGCGGCACTCACAAGGCATCTTCCGCTTCGCTTTGTAAAGCCTGTTTTAACTCCTATGCACCCCTCATAGATACGAAGAAGCTTATTATGATTGATAAGATATCTTGTTCCTACTTCACATTCGATATTCTTCTTATAGGTTGAAACGATTTTCAAAAAATCAGGATTTTTAAGAGCATATGCTGTTATCGTGGCAAGATCGCGGGCATTTGTATAATGCTTTTCGCTGTCAAGCCCGTGGGGGTTATCAAAATGTGTGTTTACCAGACCCAGCTCATTTGCCTTTTTGTTCATCATTGCGGCAAAGCCCTCTATGCTTCCGCCGATCTCAATAGCGATTGCTTCTGCCGCATCGTTTGCACTTGCCAGAAGCAGGCAATAGATAAGCTCCTCCATCGTAAGCAACTCGCCGTCGGTAAGATAGACCGACGAGCCTTCAACTCCCACCGCACGACGGTCTATAATGACAGTATCCTGCATATCGGAATTTTCGATGGCTACAAGTGCTGTCATTATTTTCGTGGTGCTTGCCATGGGAAGCCTTTTTTCGGAATTTTTTTCAAAATATACTTCACCATTTTCGGCATTTATCAGTACGGCACTCTCTGCTGAGACGGGGACGTCCCCCTCCGCAATGCACGGAAAAGCAAAAGCGGAAAAAAGGCTGAAAAAAGCCATAAATAAACAAATAGATCGGCAATGCCGTCGCCTGCAAAAACTCATTTTCACACCTCGTATTTTTTTAAAATTATATGCGGTGAGAAATAGATATTATGCAGGCGATATGTGTGATATTAAGTTATTCCTTAGCCTTTTTCTTAAAAACAGTTTTGAGCTTTTCGATGATCTCGGGAGATCGCTCAAGAAGATCAGCAACCTGATCGAGAGTTCCCGCATTAGACTGCCCGACGTTTATCATATCAACATTTCCGTTTTTGTCGACCGTGAGAAATCCGACGGGGGTGATGCTGAGACCCGTTCCGCCTCCTCCGCCAAAATTGGGCTGTTTTGCTCCGTTTTGTTCCTTGCCGTTATAGTCGAGACCGCCCGAGGCAAAGCCCATAGATATTTTTGAAATGGGAATAATGGTAGTTCCGCTCTCAGTATTTATCGGTATACCGATAACGGTGTTTGCATCTACCATTGAACGGAGATTTTCAAGAGATGTGGCGATAACATCTGAAATTTTTGTTTCTGCCATAGCTTTATCCTTCCTTAATATATCAATTATTTGTTTTTTATCATATTTTTCAGATATTTAAAAAGTGTACTGAGGGCGATTGAAAAAACATGCCAAATCCTAAGTGAAAAACCAAGGTTGATATTTATGATAGTTTTTTTCGACGTGAAATCCGCATATACTGCAATTTCATTTTTCCTGTTCTTTTTTACGTTCGTTATTCCCGAAAGAATATCAAAAAGGGCAGCGGCAGCTTGATTTATGATGCCGTACATTATTGCGGTCTTTGCGGCGTCGTCTGTGCCGACAGTTATTTTTATCTCGGTAACATCAATTCGCAAATGGCCGAAAAATTTTCCCAGCAGATGCTTGACGATATCACCTATCATTGGTATTGCCTCGGAGAGCGGAGGATTCGGTTTTATATTTTCCTTTTTACTTTTTTCTTTTTTAGGCTTTTTCAGAAATGATTTTTCTTTCTTTTTTTGCTTTTTTTTGAGCTTTTCGTATGAATAATCCGAGAGCTTTATTTTTTGTTTTTTTTCCTTCTGGGGTAAAAGTTTTATCGGGATTCCCAAAATGTGGAGAGTTAGTTTTATATCCTCGCCCTTATAGTCTATTAAAAGTCTTACTCTTATGAAAAGAATAAGCGCAATGAGCAGAAGTATGGAGAAAAGAATAAAAAGTGCAATCATTTTTTCTCCTTTCCTCTTTTAATAGTATTTGACAGACACTAGGAATGAAATTCGTTTTTTGGTATTTTTATTCGTTTTTTGCGTTCTGGGCCACTTCCTCTTCGCTTCCCTCGGGCATGTGGATGTCAAGCACTTGCTGTTCGCCCTCTGTAAGATGCTGCTCCATGACTACCGGAAGCTCGCCTACGTCGGGAAGATCAGCAAGAGTATTCATGCCAAATACACGAAGAAATTTCTCTGTTGTTCCGTAGAGCATAGGTCTGCCGGGAGCATCAAGTCTTCCAACGGCTTCTATAAGAGACTTGTCGAGAAGAGATCCAACGGCATAGGCACTGTCAACCCCTCTTACAGTGTCGATAAAGGCGCGTGTGACCGGCTGATTATATGCCACGATGGCAAGCACCTCCATAGATGAGGCAGAAAGATTACCGCCGCGACGTATTCCAAGAGCTTCTCTTATGTAGGGAGCAAACTGCTCCTTTGTACAGAACTGACAGCTATCCTCAAATACGAGCATAGTGATTCCATGCTCGCTTTTAGGTGAATTATATCTTTCGGACATAAGTCTTACCAGCTTTTTAATGTCTTTTACGGTAATGCCGAGAACCTCAGAAAGCTTAGAGTAACTTATGGGATATCCTGCGGCATAAAGTATTGCTTCGATGGCAGCTTCGATATTGCCAAGCTCGGAGGTGTTTTCGTTTTCCAATGCTTTTTCTCCAATTTCTTAAGATTTTTGAGTGTTTTCCTCGGAATCGTCAATATAATCGGGATTGAGACAAAGATGTGCATCCGTTCCATATACAGAATCTTCTTCATTGATTTTGCTTTCGTCTATGAGAATTCTTCTTATCTTAATAAGCTCAAGCACTCCCATAAAGGAGGCGATAAGATCTGCTTTTGAAGCCGCACCCGCAAGAAGGCATCGAAGTGATACGGAGCTTTTCTTTTCCAGAATGTCAAGTATCTCGGTGATCTTAAGCTCGACCGAAACGATAGGCTTCTGGATAAGGGGTGAAAAATGAACCTTTTCGACCTTTTCCATGGCTGTATTCTGCATGATGATATGCTTCATTGCGGCAAAGAGCCTATCTATGCTCTGATCACTGACCTCCGTTTTGTCAACCGATATCTCGTCCGTGTCCTTGACCATTCTTCCACTGTATGTTGCATAGAGAGGTGACATCATAACCGTTGCCTCCTTTGCCTGTTTGTAGCGGAGCAGGGCATCGGCGAGAGCCATGCGTGGGTCTTCCTCATCCTCGTTTATCCTCGGAAGAAGCATCTTGCTTTTTATCAGCATCAGTTCGCTTGCCATAACGATAAACTCAGCGGCTACCTCCATATCCATCTCTTGCGCTTCTCTGATATATTCCATATATTGATCGCAAATAAGGGCAATGGGAATATCGGAAATACTGACCTTATTTTTGTCGATTAGGCTGAGAAGAAGGTCAAGAGGTCCTTCGAAGGCATCCAGCTTGTATGTTAAAGCTTCCATTTATCAGCCTCCGAAAAAGATTTTCACACCCAGATTCCATATAGGGGTGGTTATTGAGTTGAAAAGGAAATTTGCCACAAATGAAACAGGGCTAAGTCCCACCCTCGAAAGGGCAAGAAACCCTACAAGAACTACTATCATAATAGTGCGCTCGTATTTCATAATACCGAAATAAAGCTTTTGGGGCAAAAAATAATAGAAAAATCTCGAACCGTCAAAGGGCGGCACGGGTATTAGATTAAAAGCCATAAGTGCAAAGTTGAGAAATGCGGAAATATAAAATAACATCCAAACAACATCGAAAACAAGAAGAACGGATTCACTCACATTGCCTGCAGCCTTATAATATACGATTCCGGCTAAAACATAAAGTATGGACGAGATAACACCGAGAATGAGGTTGGAGATAGGTCCGGCGATTGCGGTTATAGCCATTCCTTTTCTCGGATTATCGAAGTTTCTTGTAACTATCGGTACGGGCTTTGCCCATCCGTAACCGAAAATGAGCATACAAACTGCGCCTATGGGGTCGAGATGCTTTAAAGGATTAAGGGTAAGCCTTCCCATATTTTTTGCGGTGGGGTCGCCCATTTTGTAGGCGATGAGTCCGTGCGCCGCCTCGTGAAATGAGAGCGAAAAAAGAATAACGGGAATGCTCAGCAAAAGACTCACAAGGGCATTTTTGTCGCCCGAAAGAATATCAAATAACATTTTTTCCTCCGAGGAGTTATTTTATTTCTGAAAAGTGGTATATCTGCTGCCAAAGCTCCTGCTTTCCCTCGCCGGAAAGTGAGGAAAATGGAATGATAGGCGTTCCGTTCGGGACGCTCCGATCGAAGGCAATGGCATCAAGGCTCTTTTTTCTATCGGTCTTGTTTGGCTTATCTGATTTTGTTGCAACTATGATGAAAGGGATTCCGCTCTGGGCGAGAAAATCTATCATCATTCTGTCGTCTGCTGTAATGCCCACTCTTATGTCGATTAGCTGAATGACAAGGCAAAGAAGGTCTATATTGGGATTGTTTGTAAAATATCCGTCAGTCAGCGCAGACCACTGCTTTTTGTTCTCAAAAGTGCGCTTTGCATAACCGTAACCGGGAAGGTCTACGAGAAAAAGCTTACCGTCAACTTCATAAAAGTTGACAGTTATGGTCTTTCCGGGGGCGGAGCTGACTCTTGCAAGGCTCTTTCTTCCGAGAAGTGTATTTATGAGAGAGCTTTTTCCAACATTTGAGCGACCGGAAAAGGTCACTTGCGGAATCGTATCCCTCGGAAATTGCTTTGGCTCTCCCGCCGAGATACGGAGCTTTACTTTTTGCGTATTGAGAGGCATACTTTTTGTCCTCCTAATTTATTTTCTAAGTGCACCGTCAAGAATATCTGAGAGCTTTTTGCATGGAACGAAATTAAGTGCCTCTCTTGCGGCAGGATCAATGTCGGAGAGATCCTTCATATTGGCCTCGGGGATAAAGACGGTTTTCACTCCGGCACTATATGCCGCCATGGTTTTCTCCTTAAGTCCTCCGATTGCAAGAACATTTCCTCTCAGGGTTATCTCACCGGTCATAGCAACATCTCGTTTAACGGGTATTCCTGTAAGAGCACTGACAAGAGCTGTTGTCATGGTAACCCCCGCAGAAGGACCGTCTTTGGGGACAGCACCCTCGGGACAATGGATATGGATGTCCTTAGTCTTATAAAAATCCTTTTCGATGCTGTATTTGCTTGCGATGGAGCGTACATAGCTGACTGCGATCTGTGCGGATTCCTTCATAACGTCGCCCAGAGACCCAGTAAGCTCGATCTTGCCGCTTCCTTCAAGAATGGAGGCCTCGATCTTCAGCATATCGCCGCCCACCTCGGTGTAAGCAAGTCCGTTTACCGTTCCTATCTCGTCCTCGGGAGCAATAGCGTCAGGGATAAGCTTTCTTGCACCGAGAAAGTCGGAAATGTTCTTATCTGTGATTTTTATGCTTTCGACTCCGTCCTCGCAAAGAATCTTTTTTGCCGCTTTGCGGCAGAGGGTTGCGATGGTCCGCTCCAGATTTCTTACGCCTGCTTCTCTTGTGTAAAAGTCTATCATCTCGTGAATTGCCTTTTCATTTATCGAGAGCATCTTTTTTGTAAGACCGTGTCTTCTCAGCTGTTTGGGGATGAGATGATTCTTAGCTATCTGAGTTTTTTCGCTCTTTGTATATGTTTTAAGCTCAATGATCTCCATTCTGTCGATAAGGGGCCTCGGAACGGTATCGAGTGTGTTTGCAGTTGCGATGAAAACGCAATCCGACAGGTCAAAGGGAAGCTCGATAAAGTGGTCTCTGAAGGTGCGGTTTTGCTCCGAATCGAGGACTTCAAGCAGTGCGGACGCAGGATCTCCGTGTGAATCCGAGGTTAGCTTGTCGATCTCATCAAGGAGAACGAGAGGGTTATTGACCTTCGCTTGCGCTATTGCGTTCATGATTCTGCCGGGCATTGCGCCGATATAGGTTTTTCTGTGCCCTCTGATATCAGCTTCGTCTCTTACGCCGCCAAGAGAAACGCGAACATATTTTCTGTTCATTGCACGTGCGATGGAAGCACCAACCGAGGTCTTGCCCACACCGGGAGGCCCTACAAGGCAGATTATCTGATTTTTCAGCTCGGGATTAAGCTGCTTGACCGCAAGAAATTCGAGGATTCTTTCCTTTACCTTTTCGAGTCCGTCATGGTCGGCGTTGAGTATCTTTTCAGCAGCGGTGACACTTACTCTGTCCTTGGTTTTTTTCGTCCAAGGAAGCTCAAGACAGGTGTCAAGGTATGTATGAATTAGACCTGCCTCGGCAGAGCCGAAGGGGGTCTTTGCAAGGCGGGAATTTTCTTTGAGAAGTTTCGTTTTAACTTCTTCGGGGAGTTTTGCAGACATGATGCGGTCGTAATATTCATCAGTGTCCGATTGGTCGCCCCCAAGCTCCTCCTGAATGACCTTCATTTCCTCACGCAGATAATATTCTCGTTGGTTTTGGTTGAGTCTGGCTCTAACAGATCGGTGAATATCCTTTTCACATTCGAGAAGTTCAATTTCCTTTTCCATAATTTTGAGGAGCGTCATAAGACGCTTCATGGGCTCGAATTTACCGAGTATCTCCTGTTTGTTCTCATACTTTACAAGGACGTTTGATGCAATAAAATCCGCAAGAAGACCGGGATTTGTGATAGTTTTTGCACGGAGCTTCAGCTCGTCCGAGGGAGCGGGTAAAAACGAGGTAAGAATTTCGAGAAGCTTATTTGCCTGCTCGATCATGGCTTGTGCGCGGAGTCCGCCACTGTCTGTGAGACTTATCTTACGGCAGACAGCCTCGGCAACATAATAATCTGCAAAGGGGCGAATTTCCGAGACCTCTGCACGGCAAAGGCCCTCTGCGATAAGGCGAATATTGCCATCGGGCGTTTTCACCGACTGTTTGATTTTTGCAACCGTGCCAATGTCAAAAACAGCCTTTTCAAAGCTTTCAGGATTTTCGATATTCTTTTTTGAGAGGAAGAGTACGTAAGAATCGGTTTCAAGGGCGGCATTTGCTGCTGCCAGTGCCTCATCCTCGGTACATTCAAAATTTATAGTTACTGCGGGGAAAGCGACGATACCGCGAAGAGCAACTATTGGAAGGGTAAGATTTTCAACTTTTTCTATGATAGACATTTGTTCTTTAAGATAATCCACTGCGGGATCCTTTCTAGATTTAATTATTAAAAATTATTTCCACAATTATACCACATTATAGAGAAAAAATCTATACTTTTTGAAATTTGTTTACAATTATATATATAAAAGGCAGGAAAAAAGCACGGACCGAGACCGATTGAGCGCGTTGATATCATGAGATTGATACTCCGCTCACATCGGGTGTCGCCGTGCAAGTGAGGATATTATAGCGCATTTTTTTGAATTTGTAAATTGACAAAATTGACGATTTTTTGCTCCCGAAAATGAGAAAAAAACCGTGTTTTTGATTTTTTTCGGGATGAAAAATGCTCCAAGCCCTTGATTTTCGTCAAGTTTTTCCTTTTGTACATTTTTCCGATAATTAAAAACTAATAAAAAAAGTTTTTTTGGTGTATAATGCACCTTTATTGAGGAGGGTATTTGCATTAGTTTATTATTTGAGGAGATTTGTTAATTATTATGCGCTCATGCCGCGCGGCACTTACTTTTTCCCGCGAAAAAGTAAGCAAAGCGCTCCCAAGGGGACTTCCCCCTTGGGTATCCCCCCTCTGTACCAACGCAGCCAAAAAACCTTGGTCCAGCCAAGGCTTTTTTGTTCTGCTGTCAGTACTATCATATACCCACTTGCGGCATAAAGCACCGCCACAAGTGGGGCAGACGATACCGCACCTGCTCTCGCAAATTGAAATGATGAAGTTTACAAGTATTTCCGCAGGTGCTATCTTTTGTTTTTTAGTTAGTTGAGGAAAGAGAATTATATCTTTAAACTTTATTTGTATATCATCTAACTTAAGAAAAATAAAAAATAGTATCTGCGTAAAAAATCAGATATAATATCTTTTTCAAAGATAAACGCAGATACGGTGGAAAACACCCCACTTGCGGCGGTGCTTTATGCCGCAAGTGGGTATATGACAGAGATGGCAGCAGAACAAAAAAGCCTTGGCTGGACCAAGGTTTTTTGGCTGCGTTGGTACAGATGGGGGATACCCAAGGGGGAAGCCCCCCTTGGGAGCGCTTTGCTTACTTTTTCGCGGGAAAAAGTAAGTGCCGCGCGGCATGAGCGCATAATAATTAACAAACCTCCTCAAATAATAAACCAACCACAATACCCCCCTAGAGAAAAAACTTTTTTCCCCCATCAAAACCTTATCGCCATTTCTCATGCACTCCATAAAAGTCTTGATACAAAGCAGGAAAAAAACACGCAGAATATCATCACCGCAAAGGCACAGGGAAAGGCATATCTTGTCTTTGTGACCACAACCGAGGAAAAATACACCCCTAAAATATAAACTATTGTATCCGAGCTTCCCATTATCACAGCGGCACAAAAGGCGGGAAAACTGTCCGCTCCGCAGTTTTCCATAAGCTCCGAAAAAGAAGCCATTGAAGCGCTTCCCGAAAAGGGTCTTGTAATAAGTAAAGTCAAAAGCTCGGAAGGAATACCTAGTGCTGATGTCACAGGCTCAATAAAATCACCAACAGCATTGAGTACCCCCGATGCGGACAACATTTTCACCCCAACTATTATGGCAACAAGTGATGGAATAAGCCCAAAGGAAACCGAAAGTCCCTCCTTTGCCCCCTCTTTAAAAGAATCAAAGGCAACTCTTTTACTAAAAAGCAAAAAAACAGCAGCAATCCCAACTACCATCGGCACGGAAAATGCCGCAATTTTTTCTATTATCTCCATTCGCCTATTTACGCCTCATACCGCAAGCACGGCAAACCAAAAGAGCAAGAAAGGCACAGCAAAGCGAGCAGATCCATATTGGAAGCACAACCGAAAACGGACTGCTCGCCCCCGCAATGCGCCGAAGCCCGATTATGGTGGTAGGCAAAAAATTGACAGATGCGGTATTCAAAACTGCAAGAGTGATCATATCACGGGAAGCCACATTCGGGTCGGCTCCGCGCCGAATACTGTCACTATGCAGTTTCTTTATTGCTGAAAGAGCAAGGGGGGTTGCTGCATTACCTATTCCCAGAAGATTTGCACCGATGCATGCAGATATCTCCTCCTTTCCCTCTCCGCTTTTATATGCATCGGGAAAAAACAGACGAGTTATGGGAGAAAGAATCTTTGAAAGCACTCTTATCGCCCCCGCATCACGAAGCACCTGCATTATTCCGCACCAAAGGCACATTATTCCGAGAAGAGAAATAGTAAGAGAAATTGCAGACTCTGCCCCTTCAAAAACCGCCCCGCCTATTTCTGCCAATCTTCCCGAATATGCTCCATAAGAGATGGAAATAATACACATAGCACCAAATACCTTTCCAATCATACAGCCTCTTATCCCTTTCGACATTATTTGACACAACATATCGTGTCATAAAGACTTTTTTCTATCAAAATATCGTTTTTTTGGAAAAAAACTATTGACAAATCAAATCGAATAATATATAATAATTATACCAAAATATGTAAGTTTTTGTAACAAATTGTAAAAAGGAGTAACAAACATGAAATCAACAGGAATTGTCAGAAAAGTGGATGAGCTTGGAAGAATCGTTCTGCCCATGGAGATCAGAAAGCTGATGGATATCAATATCAAAGACCCTATTGAGATCTATACCGACGAGGACAGAATCATTTTGGCAAAATACCATCCTTCGTGCATTTTCTGCGGAGATGCAGATGATGTGATCTATTTTTGCGGCAAAAGAGTTTGTCGCTCATGCATATCAAAGCTTAAAGATCAGTTCTGATACATTTTTATTTTATTCTGAGTGCTATATAAATATTACAAAGGTGCGGTCTGCCTTCCCGGCAGACCGCACCCGTTTTTTGTTTTAATAAAATATATGAAATAAGATCGTCTTTCTCAAAGATCTATGAAAAAATTTCGGTAAAAATACTACTTGAAATCTTATAGATAAGTCTTGAAGCCTCTCCCGTCTTTACGTAATACCTTCCGTCCTCGTCGGCTTTTCCAAAAATGAGGGTAAAGGTATTTTCGGTGTCTATATATCCACCGCTCGTTCCTTCCGCCTCTAACTCACGGCGTTCGATATAATTCACCTCAAGTATCGAGGGGGAATCAAAGCCATATTCGGACGGTACGGTATCATTCAAGGTGATAAATTCGTCTATATTCCAAGTCGCAATCTCCTCCGCCATGCTGTAAAGTGCGGCATATGAATATTCTTCTTCACTTCCGTCCTTTTCTATCTTGGCGGAAAATTCATAGCCCACTTCGTTTTCATCGCTGGGAGTTTTTACGACCGAGATAACTGTTTTTCCATCTGAATTTTCGAGCGAAACCGAGGTGATACTGTCGGCAGATATTTCGGGCAATTTTTCATGAACTATGATATCCTCGATAGTATATGAAAAAGCCTCAAAGGATATGCTCGGAACGGTATATACCGTATCGGGAATGGCTCTGTCGCAGAAATAATACTCCTTTGCGGTCTTGTTATAATCGCCGAAAAGGTAAGTACGAACTCGCTCGCCCTCATACACTGTTACAGAAAGTGCGGGAGCATCAAGACCGTATGACGCAAGACTCTCCGATGGAACGTTTTCCATCTTATTCTTGCCTGCAGGGTTCGAGATGGCAGTTACCATTGCCGAAACAATCTCTCCGTCGATGCTTGGTGCATTTTCTTCGTCAAGAAACCATGTTTCACCGTTTTTCTTAAAGGAAAGGTTTGTCTCCCCCTTTTCATATGAGAGTGCTGTGACATTTTCAGCCACAACATTATTTGCAGCATAAGAAACAGAACCTGCGCCCTCATCCGAATAATCGGAATCAGTCTCAACGGGGAAAAAAACTCTTTGAATAACGGCTCCTGCAATCAGAACTGCAAGGATCCCCAGCATTATAAAGAGTTTTGTGCTTCTTTTCATCATCTTCTTCTCCTTACGTACCAGCGAACAATGCCGCAAACGGCAAATGACAAAGGAATAATGACTATAAGAACTGCGCTCCATAGGCTTGCCTGAAGCTCATTTACCACGAGAAGTAATGCTGAAACTTCGTTTGCAGGGATATTATACACTATTCTGTCTCTCTCCACAATACCGCCGAGCATAGAGATAAAATACTGATAGTTTGCGCCTGTCATCTGATTCATGCTATCGCTGAAAGCGGGTGATGCAAGCCAGATTATCTGTCCGCCTTCGCCGTTTTCAGCAAGAACACCGATATCAAAGGGACCGTCTATTGAGTCCTCGGTCTTTATCATTGTCTCTGCGCCTGCTGAAATCGTATATGCAGAGGAAGAAGCCGAGAAAAGGGGAGTCAAGGTAATACCTTCCTTCTCCGTTTTTGCGATTCCATGTGCAAACGGCATAAAGATGTAAGCCGAGGATGAAGCAAGAGGAGCGGTCAGAGTGCTGCTTGTGCTGACAGAGGGAAGGAGATAATAGGGCGTGTTATTTGCAAATCTGTTCGGATCGCCCTCAACTATCATTCCTTCTAGGGGAGAAAGTCCGTATTCCGCAATCACGCTCATAAGATTGGGGAGAGCAAGAGAGGTATATACGGTAGTTACCATCATTTTTCCGCCCCCCGCAAGATATTCGGAGAGCATCTTTGCCTCGTTTGCATTTATATCGGTTGTTGGAGCATTGATGATGATGCATCCCGCATCCTCAGGAATTTCAGAGGTCAGGAGACTCAGGTTTTCAGTTATCATATTGTCATTTTTGATGTTTGTGAGAAGGGTGTCTGAAAGGGCTGTCTCTCCGTGTCCCTCAAGAATATATACTGTGGGGATCTTGTCGGTGGTAACATAGTCAAGGGCGCTTGTAATTGCGCTTTCACCGTCAAAATTCAATTCAAGAACGGGAATATCATTTCCGAAATAACCCATTTGTGCATACATCATAAAGGTCTGGTACATATCGGGGCTGATCTTTCCGTAACTCTCGTTATAATAATAGTAAAGATCTGCAAAATCAACTATTTTGAAACGCTTTGCACTCTCGACTATTATGCTGTAATTTTCAAGTCCGTCAGGCTCATATTTGTCTGTAAAGGTGGGATTTGCAATGACATCAACGGTACTGAGAGATATCTTGTCATTCAGCTCTGCATATCTGCCAAGAAATACAGATAACATAGGCAGATTGTTTATTGTACTTCCGCTTCCGTCCTCATCGCCCGAGCAGAGGAAATAGATGTTTATATCCTCACTTATCTTTTCCACAGCCTCCACCGTGGTATCCGATAGAGTATATAGCGAAAGAGAGGTCATATCGAACTTTGTGAATTTTGTTGGAGCACTTAGCACCAAAAGATTTATAACGACGATAACGGCAAGAACAACCGCCGCCATCACGAGAGTATATAATCCTATCTTTGTTCTTTTATTCATGTTCATATACTCCCTTCGTCAGCTCCAGCGGCGTTTTTCAACGGACTGAACTGTAAGATAAATGAAAAACGCTGCAAACGTAATTAGATAAACGATTGCTGTAATATCAAATATCCCGCCCGTAAGCTCTATAAAACGGTCAAAAACCGCAAGATATGTGAGAACTGTAGGAAAAAGTCCGCCGAAAGCAGAGGGAGATATAAGATAAACGATAATAAGTGATGCCGCAATGACACAGAACACACAAATAGATGCCGCAGTATTCTTTGTAAGCCCATATGTGACTCCACCGATTATAAGAGCAAGTACGCCAAAGCAGATAAGTGACGTAAGATTATCCGAGGGAATGAGCGAAGCCACACCCTTCATCATATACATAAGCAGAAGTGCGCCAAAGCTGATAACAGCTGCGATCACCTGACTCTCTGTCAGAGATGACATGAACATTCCAAGAGATATAAGGGCGGCACCAAGCATAAAAAATGCAAAAAGTGCAAGATAAGCCGATTTATAAGCCATATATCCAAATGCGCTGAGAAAAAACGGATAAAGTGCCATAATAAGCACCGGAATTGCAAAGACAGCAAGCATTGCAAGATATTTGCCCATGACTACCTCTCCTACACTCACGGGGAGCGAATAAAGAAGCTGATCTGTCTTTGTGTGCTTATCATCGGCGAAGCTTCTCATCGTAAGAAGCGGCACAATAAGTAAAAAAACGATGATTATGTTGGAAAGCACATATTCAAATGAAGCATATCCGCCTCGCAGATTTATAGAGGTAACATATATGCCCGTAAAGCAGAGCAAAAATGCTATAAAAAGCGCACCTATGACGCCTGTAAAATATGATTTAAATTCTCTTTTGAATATCGAAATCATTACCGTCACCTCCTTAATTTCCGCCGAAGAGAGGCTTATATTCATCATCGCCGCTCTCGTCTGTTTTTTCTTCCTCGGAAGCTTCTTCCTTTTCACCCGTCTCTTCTTCCTCAACAGGCTTGATCTCGTCCGCCCGTTCAGTTGCAAGGGCTTCAAGCTCCTCATCGTTCATATGCTCAAAGAGGGTTTCTTCCCCCTTCCTGCCTCTGGCTTCAAGTATCTCTTCAACCGTGGGAAGATTACCATTCTCATCGGGGCGTACCGAATCATCGGTAAGAGCAAGAAAAATATCCTCAAGTGTTGTCTGTTCATACTGCATCGAAAGGATAGGGCATTTCATATCTGCCATCGAGAAGAAAATAGCATCTCTTATATCTATGTCTTTAACAAAATCAATATCAAAGCTTGCACTATCTCCCAAAACTCCATCCATATTTACCGAGGTAACGCCTTCGATAGCTTCAAGACGAGCCTTCACAGCCGCAGCATCACCTCTTACCGTAATTCTCAGCTTATTGGAGCGATTTGCAAGCTCCTCAAGATGCTCAATTGTATCGTTTGCAACGAGATTTCCGCGAGAAATTATCATAACTCTTTCGCAAACTGCGCTGATCTCTGCAAGAATGTGGCTGGAAAGAATGACCGTTTTCGTTTCGCCAAGCTTCCTGATAAGTTCTCTTATTTCAAGTATCTGCTTGGGGTCAAGACCAACGGTTGGCTCATCGAGAATAATAACATCCGGCTCTCCGAGCATTGCCTGAGCGATACCTACTCTCTGTCGATATCCCTTTGAAAGATTGCGTATTAGACGGTCCTTCATATCGGTAAGATTAGTTATCTCCATGACTTGACGAACTACGCTGCCAACATATCCACTCTTTACCTTTTTTGCCTCGGCAACAAAGGTAAGATATTCGTAAGGGGTCATATCTCCGTAAAGAGGCGGATTTTCGGGAAGATATCCGATGCATTTTTTAGCCGCCTTCGGATCTTCAAAAATATCATGTCCGTCAACTGTAACGCTTCCCCCGCTTGCCGCAAGACAACCCGTAACGATATTCATGGTTGTGGATTTCCCTGCTCCGTTAGGTCCCAGAAGGCCGTATATCTTGCCCTTCTCAACGGTAAAGCTAATATTGTTTACAGCGGTGTGGTCGCCATACTTTTTCACAAGGTTTTTAACTTCAATCAAAATCATCCCTCCGTATCTTTTTTACTTGACGCAATAATATTATATCATAATATATCTTTGTGTCAACAGTTTGTTTTATTTTTGTTTTTTTGATGATTTTTTATAAATAAAACTCCTATGGCAGATTTTCTACCATAGGAGCATATCTTTTAAATTATTTTTTTAGGGACTTGGAAATAAATTTCAAAATTTATTTTTTAGCCTTTTTCTTCTTTGAAACGATTATGACAACCACAACCGCCGCAGCAACCACAACCACCACGATTGCTACAATGATTATGGCAAGTACGCTGGAAGAATTCTGCACCTCTCCCTTGTCAACGAAAACAGGGAAAGTGTCCGAAACAACGTCAGTTTCTGTTTCTAGCACTGTCGTTTCTTCCGGTTCAGTCTCTGTTGTCTCGGGGGCCTCTGTCTCGGTCATAACCGTTGTTTCAGGAGGTGCGCAAGTAATTGCAACGGGAGTATTTGAGGAAATATCATAGAAATTCTTTCCGTTATCTGCAGCATAAGTCTCGGCAAAAGAACCGGGAGTACCGTAAATATTGGCAAGATTTATGTTTTCTTCAAAAACGGATGAACCTATTTTCTCTACATTGGGGCTTATAATAACGTTTGCTATGAGCCAGTCATATGCTAACGTCCAAGGATTGATAGTATGAACATTACGAAGGTCTGCAGTTCCCTCTATCGGTTCTGTTCCGCTTCTGTAAATAGATTTAAGGCTGTGACATTTTTCAAATGCCGCATTAAGTATCTCAAAATCCTCCGATGCAGGGATCTGAACAGTCTCAAGATTCACAAATTCACAAAAAGCATATCTTCCAATGCTTGTGATATGATCTGTGATCACAATATGCTTAACATTATTTCTAATGGAGATCCAAGGCTGAGTTTTAGAACCACCGCCATAGTAGTTTACGATATCGGATATCTTACCCGTACCATAAACGGTCAGTGTTCCTGTAGCCTCATCAAAATCAAAAACGCTTCTTGGACCGCAATAAGGCAAAGTATAATCAACATTCAAACTAAACTCATATTTTTCTTCAGGGTTATACAGATTTATAATGTCAACAAAATTCTCCTTTGCCGATTGAACAAGAGATTCTGTTATAGTGCTTACAAAAACAGTCTGAGCAGAAGGAGGGAAACTTGCTATTTTCGTCACATTTTCAGGAAGGATAATTTCCTTGATAGCCGTACCGCCAATTATAGGATTGAGGGGGCTAAGACCTCTCAAATCCGCACGGCCTTCAACACGCTGCTGACCATTTCTCCAAATAGTTGTAAGATCAGAACAGTTCAAAAAAGCGTGGTAGTCTATCTGACTTACATGCTTACCCAAGCGTACATCTTTAAGCGCAGGGTAATTCTGGAATGCGGTGGCACTGATCTTTACGATATAATCGCCGATTATTATATGCTCGATCTGAGACTTATATTGGATCCAGTCTGTATATTCTTCATCAACATTTTTGATAGTACCCGATTCATTATACTCTTTTGTTCCGGAGACAAATTCGAGGGTCTTTGTTTCATCATAATAAGCCCAATATGTATTGATAATCTCCGTTCCTGAATATTCACCTGTGGAATGTCCCCAAAGGGTTGCACCTTCGTGTTTAAATTCAGGAAGACCGTCAGAGGTTGTTCCATCTGAAGAGTCGCCTGTGGAAGCTTCGGTCGTAAGCCTTACGCCCGGCGTTTTCTCTCCCGTGTCAATATCAATAAAGGTAAATCCGTTTGCCTTTGCAAATGCTGCAGCTTTTGAATTCGCATTTGCCCTGATTGCAGGGTATGTCATATTACCCATAAAAGCACCTGCCGACTCAAAAGTCGTCTCCATACCAAGGATGGTCACAACTGCAAGCTGGTTTGTCTTCATGAATGCACCATTCTGGATAACGGTAACTCCCGCAGGAATTTCGATCTCGGTAAGCTTATTGTTTTTGAATATCTCTATTTCAAAAGGACCTACATAATTGGGATTAAGTTTAACCTTTGTGAGTTTTTCTGCACCGTCACAGCAATACCCGCCAAAGGAGGTAATATTAGAAAAGTCAAACAGACCCTCAACAGGCTCTGTTCCTCTTATATAAATAGAACTAATCCCATGGCTACACTCGAAAGCAGCACCACTAATATTTACAAGTGAGGTTGGTATCTCTACCTGCTTCAAAGATGTCATTGCGGAAAATCCTGCAGCAGTAGTAATTCCATCGCCAATCACGACCTTAACAGCATCAGCAAAAGTCTCAAGACATCTTGACCAGTTGCTTGTTTTTAAGGTTATGGGGTCTACTCCATAGAGTGCAGTTTCCTGAACCTTATCTGTTGCCGTGGGATCTATCTCAAAGGTGAGAACCCCGTCTTCTGTCATCGTCCACTTAATGTTTGTCTGTTGTTTTTGTGCGTTAACGCAATAACCCGTTCCGGGAGTTGCCGCAAAAGCCGCTACCGCAAAAATAGCAGCAAAAACAAGAATCAAAACAAAAGTGATAAACAATCTCGTGTTTGTTTTTTTCATGTGTGAGTGTGTTCCTTTCAAAAAATACATTTTTATTTTAAGGCGAACTGCCATAAAATCAAGCAGTGATTTAACTGATTTGTTCAATTATACCATTTTTTTATCAAAATTTCAAGTGTTTTATTGAGAAAACATGCACAAATTTCTCTCAACATTCTTGGTTAAAATTCCAAGTTTGTCATACCCGAATCTTTTATTGTTTTTTATTGAAACCACTTTTGTAACGTTACAATTATGTACAAACGGAAATTTGTAAGCCTTCCTCACAGAAATACCTGTAAATTTCAAAAAAGCTTTTCCATCAAAGCAAAAAAGGTGCTGATAATGCCCTTAGCACCTTTCTATATTTTCACTTTATCAATTTTACCGGCTTTTCGGGAGAAACGGTATAGATAAGATCAAATGAAGCAATATCCTCGCCAAACGTTATTATCACTCTATAAAGTGCCTTGCTCTCCGCCATAGGGCAGGTTATCTTCAAGCAAAAATCCTTTTCCGTATTTTTGAAGCTCTTAAAAACCTCGCTTCCGATCTCATTTTCTTCTTCATCATAAATTACACGTTCGATAATTATATTGCTTCCCTCCCTTGCGGGTACGATATAATAAACATTCCTTTCCTCTCCGTTTATTATGCAGTTATCATCCTCGTCATAAGGGCATGAAAATTCCCTTGTGTCGGCATAGCCGAGAACGGTATCATCAATTTCACCGTCGATATCAAAGGAATAGAATCTCGAAAAGCCATAGCTTTCTTTATCCTCATAAAGGTATATGCCCTCAAACTCGTCAAAGCCTACGGTATAATAGCTTATGCCATAGCTATATGGAAAAAGAACATACACATTACATATGAATTTTACTCCCGCATCCGTAAGAACAAAGACATCATCGTCAACAATGGGAGAAACATCTCCGTCAAAACCATCGAAAGGCTCTGTGCCGCGCTCTCTTATTATTTCACTTATTTTCGGCACAGCCACCGCACGAAGTGCCTCCGCAGAGGTAAAAACATCAGTGAGCGAAAGACGTTTTCCACTCTCCATATCAAAAATAACTCCATGCTCGTCAGGAGTGGGATGGACTCCGCCTTGATATACATCGGTATGGCAGAGGAAGCTTAAAAGCTTGTCTCCCACAAATTCAAGACTGTATTTTTTATCATAAATAAAGGTGTTCCAATAATCGCTCTCCATGCTTTCGAGAAGCTCAATGGAGTCAAGTCGCATTTTTTCTGCCTCGGCACAATATTTTGCCTTTTCCGACTCAAAATATTCATTTATGCGCCTTTCCGCATCCGGATTTTCATATATAGAAACGGTTGGATATATAAACTGTCCCGAGAGAAGCAGTAAAACCCCGTTCTCGTCAAACACCTCGATCTCCTCATTCAAAAAATCCACCCTGCATTTTTTCTCATTTACTTCTTCGGCAGATTCTATTGGAAATGAGCTTTCATTTTCAGTCGTTTTATCGACCAACGCAGTTTTTTCTCCCTCTCCGCTCACATCCAAAACAGATTCCTCCGTTTTTGTCGCACAGGAGGAAAAAGAAAGCAACGTAATAACGAAAAAAGCCAAAAATATCAGAATTCTTTTTTTCATCCATATCCCCCGAAAATCTTTTTTATCAGTATAATACATTTAAGGATAAAAGTCAAGGGCTGACGGCACAAAAGCCTATCAGCCCATTATTTATTATTGACCGAACTCCACGAGAGACAGCTTTTCCTCATTATGCTCAAGGGTTCTGGTTATAAACCACTCACTCTTAAAGAGCAGGAAATTCTGTCCTCTTACATCCTGTACCCACTCGGTCTCATAAAGGTCAAGCGTCTTGGGATCGACCTCATTTGCGATTCTTCTGATATACTGCCAAGCAAGAGGACGGCGGATAAATTTAACTCCGTATTCGCTTTCCATTCTAGCCTCAAGCACCTCAAACTGAAGCTCACCCACAACACCAACGATAACTCGCTCAAGTCCCGACTCGGGCATAAAGAACATCTGAATAGCTCCCTCCTGGGCGATCTGGGTCATCCCCTTTGCAAATTGCTTTCTCTTCATGCTGTCGATCTGCTCAACAAGAGCAAAGCGCTCGGGAGCAAAAGTTGGTATCCCCTCAAATTTTATCTTCATTGACTTATCACAGACCGTATCTCCGATGGAAAAAATGCCCGGATCGAAAACACCGATGATATCACCTGCATAAGCCTCATCTATTATCGCTCTCTCCTGCGCCATCATCTGCTGAGGCTGGGAAAGTTTGATCTCTTTACCGCCCTGAACGTGAAAATATTCAGCACCGCGTTCAAATTTGCCGGAGCAGATTCGCATAAACGCAATTCTGTCTCTGTGTGCCTTATTCATATTAGCTTGAATTTTAAAAACAAAAGCCGAAAAGCCGTCCCTTGCGGGATCAAGCACGGTCTGGTCCTCTGTTTTTCTCGGAAGAGGAGACGTCGTCATTTGAAGGAAATGGTGAAGAAACGTCTCGATACCGAAATTGTTAAGAGCCGAACCGAAGAATACGGGGCTGAGCTTTCCATGACGCACTTTTTCAAGGTCAAAATCAAAGCAAGCACCGTCAAGAAGCTCTATCTGCTCTGTCAGCTCCTCTCTCATATAAGGGCCGATAAGCGCATCGAGCTTTTCGGTGTCGCTTATCTCACATTCAATAGCACCGAGTCGTTCCCTTCCCTTATGCTTATCCGTATAAGAGAGAATAGCTCTCTTGTCTCTGTCGTAAACGCCCGCAAAATTAACTCCGCATCCGATGGGCCAGTTCATGGGATAAGTTCCGATGCCAAATTCCTTTTCAAGCTCGTCAATGAGGTCAAAGGGGTCTCTCGCCTCGTGGTCAAGCTTGTTTATAAAGGTAAATATCGGAATATCTCGCATTGCACAGACCTTAAAAAGCTTTCTTGTCTGAGGCTCGATACCCTTTGCTGCGTCGATCACCATGACCGCACTGTCAGCCGCCATAAGGGTTCTGTATGTGTCCTCGGAAAAGTCCTGATGTCCGGGAGTGTCAAGAATATTGATACAATATCCGTCATATTCAAATTGCATAACGGAGGAGGTTATTGAAATACCTCTCTGCTTTTCCATTTCCATCCAGTCTGAAACAGCATGGCGGTCAGACGCCTTCCCCTTAACTGAGCCTGCGGTCTGGATTGCACCTCCGTAAAGAAGAAACTTTTCAGTAAGTGTGGTTTTACCTGCGTCAGGGTGAGAAATTATCGCAAAGGTCCTTCTTCTGTTTATCTCGTTTTGTAAATTTCCAGCCATATCACCTTATATCCTTTATCACGTATCGTCCAAGTTTTTCACGGATTATATTATACATAATTCTCCCTTACGAAGCAATAGTATTTTATAATTTTTTACATTTATTATCTGAAATATTGCTCGAAAATATCCAATTATTAACAGAAAAGGGCTTAATATTTACAAATAACTGTTGCAATAAACATAAATTTGTATTATAATTATTGGGTCAGAGATGGGAGGGGAACGCAGTGTTCGGATATGTTAAGCCATATGTGCCATATCTTAAAATGATTGAAAATCAGTATTACAGAGCCACATACTGCGGTCTTTGCCGTACGATGCGTGACGAGACGGGAATCATTTCAAGAATGACACTCAGTTATGATATAACTTTTCTCGTTCTCATTCGTCTGGCTCTCCTTTCCGAAAAGCCAAGCTTTGAGAAAAAACGCTGCTTTGTCCATCCTTTGAAGAAAAAGACCGTGATGAAGTGCTGTGATTCTCTTATTTATTCCGCACACGTAGGCACTCTCCTTACATATCACAAAATATGCGACGATATCTCGGACGAGAGAGGAGCAAAAAGGCTGAAGGCAAAAATTTTGCGTTTTCTCTTTTCATCCTCATATAAAAAAGCAAAAAAAGGCTGTGAGGAGCTTGATACTCTGATAAAAAACAAGCTTGACGAGCTTCATTCATTGGAGAAAGAAAATATCCCCTCTTGCGACCGGCCCGCTGCAATTTTTGGTTCTCTCATGGCTTCCGTGACCTCCTATGGAATTGAAAACAAGGAAAGCAAGCTGATTGCAAGCACCATTGGAAACGCTGTTGGAAAATTCATATACATAGCAGACGCTCTTGACGATATGGAAGATGACAGAAAAAAGAAAAGATATAACCCATTTCTTCTTATCTTTAACGGCAGTACACTTGATGAAGAAAAAAAACTCGATATAGAGGGAGCAATTAAAGGAATACTTAAAAAGGGAGCGGATGCTCTCGACCTTGCTTCTCTTGAATCCAGACGAGACCTTGAAGGTCTTATAAGAAATATAATCACCTTAGGAATGGTGAAGGTTAGCGAAGGGATACTTTTCCCCGAAAGAAAAAACGAAGACGAAAATATACTGAAAACGGAGATAAATGATGACAGACCCATATAAGACTCTCGGCGTTTCACCGGATGCGAGCGACGATGAGATAAAAAAAGCATATCGTGCGCTTGCAAGAAAATATCACCCCGACAAATATAAGGACAGCGACCTTGCCTCCCTTGCCGAAGAGAAAATGAAGGAGATCAACGCCGCCTACGAGGAAATACAAAAGATACGCGAGAGTGGCGGCACACATAGAGGAAGCTACTCAGGCTATGGAAGCGGCGGCACAAGCTCTTCAAAATTTGCAAGAGTGCGAGTACTTATAAATTCCGGCAATTTCTCCGAGGCAGAGCAGCTTTTGTCTGAGACCGATATAAATGACAGAGGTGCTGAATGGAATTTCCTCATGGGCTGCATAGAGCTAAAAAAGGGCAACAGCATTGATGCATCGAGGTATTTTGACACTGCTTGCACGATGGACCCCTCAAATGCGGAATACACCAATATGAGAATGCGGATGCGAAGTTTCGGAAATATCGGAAGCATGAACGGCACACCCTATTCAGGCGGCGGATGCTCGGGATGCGATATTTGCTCAACCCTGCTCTGTGCCGATTGTTTTTGCGAATGTTGCGGCGGAGATCTTATAAGCTGCTGCTAAGGAAGGTGAGATTGACTTGCAAAAAAAAGTCTGCATAAAGATCGACCGGAAAGATTTTTTGCCAAAAAGGAATATAAAAAAGAGTAAAAAAATTGCTTTTTGCGCTCTTTTCAGCGCCCTTGGAGTTGTTCTTCTCTATGTGGGTGCTATAATCGAGGTCATGGACATATCAATGGCATGCATAGCTTCAATGCTCTGCATAGTGGCTCTTACCGAGATCGGAGGTGTTTATCCTTGGCTGGTCTATGCAGTAACGGGAGCGACCTCTCTGCTTATTTTGCCTCAAAAATTCGGTGCTATCATATATATCGTTCTTGCGGGCTATTATCCCATGGCAAAATTTTTTATCGAGCTTCTTAATAACCGCCTTATTCGGTGGCTTTTCAAGCTTATTCTCTTTAACATCTCGATGGCAATAATCCTCTGGGCGTCACTTTTCCTTTTCACGGTCACGGATATGGCAAAGTCATATATAATCTCGCTATTTGCTCTTGGAAATTTCACATTTATAATTTACGACGTCGCTCTTTCCCTTCTCATTAAATTATACTTTTTGAAATACAGAAAGCTGCTTCGAATAGACAAACTTCTCAGATAAAATCAGAAAACAAGGAGGATAAATATGTCAAAAAAGAGAATTACCGCAATTATAATCAATTTATTTCTTATCCTCGCAACTCTAATTTTTATTTTTGGAAATTCACTGAAAAACATTGAACAATCCACAAATGATAGTCAAAACGTTACGCAGATCATAGAAAAAATACCCCCGATACAAATCGCCATCGAAAAAGAGATCATCTCTGCCTCAAGTATAGAGGGAAATATACGCTCGTTTGCTCATTTTTTTGAATTTGCCCTGTTAGGCGCAGAAATCATGATGCTTATAATTCTTCTGCGAAGCTCTTGCCATATAAAATATTATCTTTTTGTCGTTCTTCTCTGCTTTATAATTGGAATAACCGATGAACTCGTTCAATCCCTGACAGACAGAGCAACGGAGGCAATAGATGTTGTAAAGGATACGTCAGGCGGAGTCTTTGGCTCTTTTGTGGTCTATATCATATACCTTCACAAAAAACATAAGAAAAATAAATTTCATATTTAAGAACCAATCAGGTGAAAACCATATCTATGCCTTATGATATATTATATGACTTTCCCCCTTGACAAAAGGAAAAAAATGTGTTAAAATACTACAGATATATTAAATGCTGTGAAAAAGATGGCGTTTTTCATATGGCACAGAGCAGAGACGGTTCGACCTAGGCTGAAATCGACCGATGTGGCTGAAAAATTGCTTTTCCCTTTGGAGCAGAGCGGGTGAGAATGACTTTTTCGGCTTTTGTAGTCCGCTTCGGATCGTTCCGTTAAAGACGAAGTGAGTTGTCCGTGCTTGCACGGAAATTCAGGTGGTAACACGAAGCATTGCTCCGTCCTGAAATATGGGCGGAGCTTATTTTTTATAAATTATTAGAAAGGATATATAAAGCCATGATGGAAGAAAAGATCCGCGAAATACGCAAAGAGATCGAAAAAGGCATCGACACCTTCGATTCCTCAAAGGCTCTTTACGAATTCAGAAAGACCTTCCTCGATAATAAAGAAGGCAAGATAGCACAGCTTATGAAGGGCATGAAGGACGTTCCCAAGGAGGACCGCCCTGCCTTTGGCAAGGTCGTAAATGAAATCAAGGAATGGGCGATCGCCCGTTTTGAGGAGACCGATGCAAAAATGAAGAGTATTGAGCTTCAGAAAAGAAATGAGGCTGAAGCGGTCGACGTTACAATGCCCGCAGTCACAAAAAAAGTCGGAACTCTCCACCCAGACACACTTATCGTAAACGAGCTTATCGACATTTTTGCGGGAATGGGATTTGAGGTGTTTGAAGGCAACGAGATCGAAAACGATTATTATAACTTCACCGCCCTCAACACTCCGGAGGATCACCCCGCACGCGATATGCAGGACACATTCTATGTTTCAAAGGATTTCTTGCTCCGCACTCAGACCTCCGCAGGTCAGATTCATGTTATGGAGAACAAAAAGCCTCCCATTAAGATCCTTTCCCCGGGAAAGGTATTTCGCTCAGACGATGATGCGACTCACTCTCCTATGTTCTCCCAAATGGAGGGACTCGTGGTAGATAAAGACATAACGCTCTGCGACCTTAAGGGTATGCTCGATACATTCTCTGCTCAGATCTTCGGCGAGGGTGTTGTAACCCGTCTGCGCCCCTCATATTTCCCCTTTACAGAGCCTTCCGTGGAGGTCGATGTAAGCTGTTTCCAGTGCGGTGGCAAGGGATGCAAGCTCTGCAAGGGTACAGGATGGATAGAGGTCCTGGGTGCAGGCATCGTGAACCGTCATGTTCTCGAAAACTGCGGCATTGACCCTGATGAATATTCGGGCTTTGCCTTCGGCATGGGCGTTGAAAGAATCGCCATGCTGAAATACGGCATTAACAATATAAAAACTCTCTTCGAATCCGACACAAGATTCGCAGAGCAATTTAAGAACTGAGGAGGCAGAAGAAATGTTAGCACCGCTTAGTTGGCTTAAAGATTATGTTGACATTGACGTTCCTGCAAAGGAGCTTGAAAAACTACTTTTCTCGGCAGGCTTTGAGGTTGAAGAGCTTATCGAGCTCGGCAAGGATATTTCGGGAGTTGTAGTGGGTGAAGTCAAGACCTGTGAGCTTATTCCCGACACACATATTCACGTATGCACCGTTGATTGCGGAGACAAGGGTACTTTCCAGATCTGCTGCGGAGCAGATAATGTAAAGGCAGGCGGCAGATACCCCGTGGCACTGGTTGGCGCAACAGTTTATGCCACAGCAAAGGATCATGTTACGGTCGAAGGTGTTATGACCATCAAAAAGGGCAAGCTCCGCAACGTTGATTCTGAGGGTATGCTCTGCTCCGGTGTTGAAATCGGCGTAAACGAGGATATGTACGAGGGAGGCGGATATTGCGGTCTGCTCGTTCTCCCCAATGACGCACCTCTCGGTGCTGACGTCAAGGGCATCGTTGGGCTTGACGATTATATTTTCGATATTGCCATCACCGCAAACCGTCCCGACTGTCAGAGCATTATCGGTATCGCACGTGAAGTTGCGGCTGTTCTCAAAAAGCCCTTCAAGATGCCCGCACTCGAATACACTACCAATGGCAAAGACCTTGATTTTGATGTTACCGTTAAAGCTCCCGACCTCTGCCCCAGATATATCGGTCATTATGTTTCGGATATCAAGATCGAAAAGTCTCCCGCTTGGATGCGCCGCAGACTCAGCATGGTAGGAATCAATTCCATCTCAAATATCGTTGATATAACAAACTATGTACTCAAAGAATTTGGTCAGCCAATGCACGCATTTGATCTTGCCGACCTTCAGAACAACGAGATCGTGGTAAGATGTGCAGAAAACGGCGAAAAAATAGTTACCCTTGACGAAAAAGAATTTGAGCTTAATGAAAACAACCTTATCATCTGCGATGGCAACCGTCCTGTTGCCCTTGCGGGTATTATGGGCGGTCTCAATTCCGAGATCAAGGACACCACAAAGGACGTTATCTTCGAAGCAGCTAAATTTGCCCGTGACAATGTTAGAAAGACCTCAAGAGCACTCGGTCAGAGTTCGGATTCAAGCTCCCGCTTTGAAAAGGGCGTTGACGAATACTCAACACAGTGCGGCATGAAGCGTGCGCTTCACCTCGTGGAAAAGCTTGGTTGCGGAAAGGTATCCGCCGTTCACATTGAAAGAAGCGTAAGCGGCGAAATTGCCCCAACACCTCTCACAGTCAGCCTCAAAAAGATGAATTCCGTACTCGGAATCACAGTTCCTGATGCCGAGATTATCCGCCATCTTGATGCACTTGGCTTCGAGCCTAAGATAAACGGCGATGCGCTGAGTCTCATGATCCCCCCTTACCGTGACGACATCGAGGGACATGTTCAGGATATCGCCGAAGAAGTCATCCGTTCCTACGGATATGACAATATCGTTCCCACGTTCCTTAAGAGAGCAAGCGTGACATGCGGCGGTCTCAATACAGCGCAGAAAACGGTCAACCGCGTTAAGAAGACCCTCTGCTATGAGGGTTATAGCGAATCAATGTTCTATTCCTTCTTCTCTCCTAAGGATCTTGATATGCTGAAATTCCCCGAGGATGCAAAGGAAAGACACGCAATCAGACTTCTCAATCCAATAAGCGAGGATCTTTCGCTTATGAGAACCACTCTCGTTCCCTCAATGGTCAATGCCGCTGTCAGAAACCTTCGCCGAGGAAACACGGAGGGCAGATTCTTTGAAATCGCAAATATTTTCGAGGCAGACAAGTTGCCTCTGATCAATTATCCGAGAGAGCACAAGATGCTTTCGGTCGGCGCATTTGGAGATGGCGAAACCTTCTTCACCTTCAAGGGTGCAACGGAGTCTCTTGCAAAGGAATTTGGCGTTGAGTTTAAATATGAAAAGGCTTCTGTTCAGTATCTACATCCCGGAATGACCTCAAATATCCTTCTTGACGGCGAAATTGTCGGATTTATGGGCAAGCTTGCTTACGATGTTTGCGAGGATCTTGCAATCGAAAAGCCTGTCTTTGTAGCACAGCTTGACTACGAAAAGATAGCTGAAAAGTTCAATGGCAATATTGTTTATAAGCCTATCTCAAAATTTGCTGCGGAAAAGCGTGACCTTGCTCTTGTTATGAATGAGGAAATCACCTGCGGAGTTGTTGAGGACGCTATAAGATCATCCTGCAAGTATATCACAAGCGTAAATCTTTTTGATGTTTACCGCAGTCAGCAGATCGGAGAAGGCAAAAAGAGCATGGCATTTAGCCTGACCTTTACCCCCGACGATCATGAGTTTACAAGCGAGGAAATTGACGGATATGTTAATAAAATTCTCCGTAAGCTGGCTTATACAATGCAGATCGAGATAAGATAAATAAAAAAATTATGGAGTGATTCACCGCAAGGCAGGCTGATCACTCCATTTTTTGAAATATGAAATTGAATCGTTAACAATAAGCAGAAAAGGGCTGTCGCATATGCGACAGCCCTTAAATTGCTTTGTTTTTATTGATTACTTTGCAGCTGCTGCAACGTATCCAAAGTACCAAGCATCAGCATCAACATCAGCATAAGAGCAGCTGGTACCTGCCTCAGCTCCTGTGATGTTGTTGAAGAGAGTAGCAAGCTCTGCACGAGTGATGTTTTCGGAAGGAGCAAACTCACCGTCGCCCTTACCCTGAACATAACCGGCATTAGCGCAAGCGTTTACATAGTTAGTAGCCCAGCCGCTAACATCCTTAAAGCCTGCATCCTCTGCGCCTGCAACATCAAGCTTCATAACATTGCAGATCATAGTAGCAACCTCTGCACGAGTGATAGTATCATTACCTCTGAAGGTCTTGTCTTCATAACCCTTGATGATGCCTGCAGCTGTGCACAAATCAACAAGTGCCTTGTACTCATCATCAACATCTGTGAGAGCAAGAGGAGCATTAGTCGTATTGATATCGAAGAGGTTAGAAATAGCCTTGATTACCTCATATCTTGTAGCATTTGCTGTGGGCTCAAACTTATCGCCGCGGCCTTCAAGATACTTGATATTTGCTGCGTCATCCTTGAGAGCAATGTTTGTCTCAGATACTGTATATGAGAAGGAAGCCTGATTGCTTGTCTTCATACCGCTCTTTGTAGCAATAGCATTGATGACAACTGTTCCGTTGACCTCAATAGGAGCTGTGTATACGGGAGAAAGAACTGTTGCTGTCGTACCGTCGGTCGTATAGTGAATCTTTGCACCTGCGGTAGATGTAGAAAGAGTTACCTTAGTACCTGCCTCAACTACTCCGCCGTTTACATCGGAAGTAACGGAAGAAACCTGCTGCTTAGCAGCCTCAAGCTTATTATTATAGTAAAGGAGAAGCATTGCGAGAGTACTCTCGTCGGAAGACTTCTTAAGGATCTGAACATATACAGTTACAGAAGCACCTGTGTCGTTTCCGGCAGCGTCGAAAAGCTTGTACTCAACGGGAACAACAATATGATCATCTTCGGGTCTTGTGATCGTACCGTCAGCATCAATAACACCGTCAACAGGTGTGAACTTAAGCTCGTAACCGTAGGGAAGCTCAACATCAAGATTGGGGAGCTTAGATACTACGGGCGAAACTACATCTGCGCTGCCTGCATCATTTGCCACATCTGCCTCAGCAACGATTCTTGCTGCGAGATCAGCAGCGGGAACTAAGTTAACCGCAACAGTTGTATCAAGGATAAGGTTAAAGTTTGCAACAGTTACACCTTCCATCTTGTAAACGTCGCCTTCTTTAACAACCTTGGGATTGTTGAAGTTTAGAGGAAAAGCTCTTCCGAGAGCGGAAGCAACTGCGTTTTCATAAGACTTGATAGCGACATCCTCGCTACCCTCTACTGCGGACCAAAGCTCAACGCCAACAAGAGTAGCATTTGCCTTGTTGATTGTAAGAGTTGCTGTAAATTCCTTAGTCTCATAGCCGGGCTTAGAAACGACAGCAGTCACCTCATATACACCTGAATCAACCTTGCCGTTGTTTGTCCACTTAACATCCATCGTGCTGTCAACACCATTGAGCTCAAGGTACTGAACATTTCCGTCGTAAGTTACAGTCTTGTCGTCAAGTGTAACATCATCAAGAGTACGAACACCTACAAAGCCGTCGACTGTATCGGGAGTAATTTCTACAGGAGGTACACTCAAAATAGGCTGCTGAACACAAGGATTATTAACAACGATCTTTATCTCAGCATTTTTTGCGCCGTTAACAAGCTTAAAGGTAAGTCCAAGGAGCTTGCCGTTTACATCGGTAACACCATCTCTAGCATAGATGAGAGTAATAGGCATATCCTCACCAAAATCCTCGAGTGCATTGGTTCCCTCTCCAAGCTTTGAGGTAACTTCCAAGCAACCTGTGGGGGAAAACATATAGTTATCGGGGTCATAGCCTTCATAATCTACCAACTGAACCTTGCTATTGTCAAAAACAACAGAAAGGTCAAGACTGGAGATTCTAGGATTATTATACATCATGATATCAACATCATATGTATCGTTAGCATTTTTGGTAGTCTCTGCTGCAATTGTGAAATCCTCGTAAGCTGCTGTTCCGATAGCAAACGTACCAACAGAGCCAACAACCATAAGTGCAGCCAGAAGGACACTTAAAATTCTCTTTTTCATTGTTTTTCTCCTTTGTGGAAATATAGATTATTTTTATATATAAAGATGAGAGGAACTCATCGAGTTTCAAAAGAAACCTTCATTATTATTTAGCAGCAGCTGCCACCTGCTTGAAATACCACTTGTTGGGGCTTACGTCTCCATAGATACAAGTTGTTGCAGCATTAATGTCAACTCCGGTGATACGGTTGATAAGTGTTGCGACCTCGGCTCTCGTAATAAGTCCGTTGGGGTCAAACATTCCGGTATCTCTTCCTTTAACATAGCCGGCCTTTGCAACGGCATTTACATAAGAAACATACCAATTTTTGCCCTTAACATCGGGGAACCCTTGATCCTTCGCCTTGCTTATGTCGAGTCCCATCAAATTTACTATAAGAACACAAAATTCTGCACGGGTAATAGTGTTGTCGCCCTTAAATTTACCGTCGTCATATCCCTTTACAACTCCTGCAGAGGCAAAAAGATTTACCATTGCGTTATATTTGGGAGAAACATCTTTAAAGGACTTGGAATTGTTGACCATAACATCAACATCAAAGAGATTATAGAAACACTCAACAACCTCATATCTCGTTGCATAAGCATCGGGTTCAAACTTGCTGCTGCTTCTTCCCACCATGTACTTGATCTTGTGAGCCTTTGTTCTGAGCTTAATGGAAACGTCCTTCTTTTCTTCTTCTTTTTCCTGCTCTTTCTCCTCCTCATCGGGAGTGATGGCAACGGAACCGCCTACAGCAGTAACCGAAATATCATCGAAGGTCTGGTTAGTAGCCTCGGAACAATCAAGAGTAATTGGTGCAGCGGTAGCATCTGTTCCCGCTTTTACTTTAAATGTCATCGTAAAGAAAGAACCATTGCTTTTAGTGTTCGAAGCTCGAATAAAAAGGAATGAAAGAATTCCTTCGTCAGGGTCGAATTCGGGCGCACCAAAATTAGAAGTTACAGCACTTCCCGCAAGAGCAGATCCTGCGCCTGCAGAAACGGGTGTAAGAATGTCACTATCATATCCAACGAGAACCTTCATGCTGGCAATACCGGGATTTCCCGCCATACTGACGGTAACAGTTACGGTCTCGCCCGCTTTTCCTTCGCCGGCATTGACTTTGATAATAGGATTATCTGCCGCTACGGGGAAGATGGTAAAGCACGAAACGCACATCAGAAGCGCAAACAAAGCACACAACGCTCTGATTGATAATTTTGTTTTTTTCATCCTAGAACCTCCAAACAAAAGTATACAACGCGGCACATCTTACGTATTTGACAGCTTAATTTCCCCCAAAAAGGCAAAATTAGCCCTACCCGTCGCATATTATAAATAATTATACCAAACAATACATGAGTTGTCAATAGTTAACCGAAATTTTTCTTCAATTTCGTACCATTTTTTCTATGTTATTCTATCTTAAAAACGCTTCAAAATCAAGACTTGTTACAAAATTGAAACAAATTTTCTATATTTTAACCGTTTTTTTACAAATTAGAAACATTGTTTAGCCGCCGAGTGATTATTTACTTTAAAATCGGTCCTATAATATTTCATCGCATAAAACCCCTAAAAGCAGAACAAAATAATAGAAACAAAAGAAAAAGGAGACATGAACATGAATCAACAACCAAACGAAAACAACGGAAAAATCAACAAAGTCCTTTATATCGTTACGGTAACGCTTCTTCTGGCAATTTCAGTAGTGATCGCAATAACGACGGCGGCAAACAGACGGGAAAAAACGCCGTCAGTTCCCAAAGGAAGCGACACGGTGATGGAGACCGAGCTGGAAACTGAAGAAAAAACCGCTCCCGCCACAACCGACCGCCAAAAGGAGCAAACGGAAACAGTAACAGAAAAAAAGGAAAGCGAAAAAGAAGCTTCAAAAGAGGATGAAGTAAAGGAAGTCGCATCAATCCCTTCTAAATTCATTCTTCCCGCAACCGGAATACTCTCAAAAAAGCATGACACAAGCCTTCAGGTCTATTCTGCAACTATGAAGGATTACAGAGTCCATAACGGAATCGACATCGTAACGAGCGAGGGGGCTCCCGTTTATGCGGCAGCTGACGGCACGATCTCACAGATATGGAATGATCCTCTGATGGGAAGCTGCATAGCAATAAGCCACAGCGGAGAATGCTATACCGTCTATAAAAACCTCTCGGAAAACAATGTCGAGGGCGTAGAAGAAGGATCAAAGGTAAGTGCGGGACAACTTATAGCCTCGGTGGGAAACACAGCAATGATCGAGGTAGCAGAGGAACCCCATCTTCATTTTGAGATGACGGTCGCCGGAAAAGCGGCCGATCCCCTTGAATACTTCGATGAAAGTGCTCTTGTTTCACTTTCAATAGATTCTTCGTTTGAATCGTAAAATATAGATATATATAGGTAGGAGCTAAGCGTTTTTTAGGCTTAGCTCCTATAATTTTTGTCATTTTAAAGCAGTAACATCTGCAAGCTTGATTCTTGCCTCAACATTTACATTATTATCCGAAGTACGGGTTGTTTTGACATAATAAACGCTTTCATCCTCGGTATCTCTGCCACAAAAGCCCTCGATAATCTCGCCCTTTGACGCCTCGTGCATAAAGCTTATACTTATCTCCGAAATTCTCTTGCCAAATAAAGCTTCTTCCGGCAAAAATCCGCACAAAACATCGGGATAACGGGCATTATTCATATGCCCGTTATAGTCAACATCGCGGTAATATACTCTTTGGCTGCCTGAAGCTGAAAGCTCGATATCTTTGGGTATCCTTACATGGATGGGTGCGGCAGGCTTAACGGGGTCTTCAAGACCAAGGTCGATATTCCAGTCCTTTACCGCCATGGGACGCATGGTAGTTATATTCATAAGCGCCCATACGGAATATGCCTCGCAGACCTTCTCGCCTTCCCTGTATATCTCAAACGAGCGGTTAAAGCTAAAGCCACGGCTGTCGTTTGTGGCAAACGTTATCACTTCAAGCTCGTCCCCGAAATGTATATCCGAAAGTATGCTTACGCAAATTCTCGTCAGCCAAAAGCAACCTCCGTCTCTCTCTATCATGATCTCGGGAGAACATCCGACCGAATCGGTGTGTCCGTGCGCTGTCTCCTGAAGAAACATAAAGAGCCTTGTGGGATAAATTATGCCATTGGTATCGGTATCGTGAAAAAGAACCTTATATTTTTCCTTAAATTTCATATATCCTCATTTTATAGGAGAATTCACCAAAAAATGAAGCAACTCCTTTTTGCAAACGGGAATTTGTCGGAGCGAGATGAGACCTCTGCAGGTAAAGGTTTTGATCGACCTTTTGAAAAATCTTGAGCAAAACTTTACAATACGGTGTCTGCGGAAACTTCTTGACAAATTCCTGTTTGAAAAAGGGCGCTGATTCACCCTAGCGATTCAGCACCTATTTTCTTTTTTATTCTTTAAATCAAAGAGTATTAGCAGATCCAAGAACATTAACGATCTTGTGCTTGACCATCTTCTTTACCTCATCGCGAGCAACAGAGAGATATCCTCTGGGGTCGAAAACTGAGGGTTCGTTTGTGAATACTCTGCGAATGCCCGCTGTCATTGCAACACGGATATCCGAGTCGATATTGATCTTACAAACAGCCATCTTTGCAGCCTGGCGGAGCTGCTCCTCGGGAATACCGACTGCATCGGGCATCTTACCGCCGAGAGAATTGATCTCAGCAACAAGATCCTGTGGAACACTGGATGCACCGTGAAGAACAATGGGAAATTCGGGAAGCCTCTTCTCGATCTCCTCAAGAATATCAAAGCGAAGCGGAGGAGGAACGAGAATACCCTTCTCATTTCTCGTACACTGCTTGGGTGTAAACTTAAATGCACCATGGGATGTACCGATGGATATAGCGAGGGAGTCAACGCCTGTGCGTGTTACGAAATCCTCGACCTCCTCGGGGCGTGTATAAGAGGAATGCTCAGCAACGACATCATCCTCAACACCTGCAAGAACGCCAAGCTCACCTTCAACAACAACTCCTCGCTCGTGAGCATACTCAACCACCTTCTTCGTGAGTGCGATGTTGTCCTCATAAGCATGGTGAGAGCCGTCAATCATAACGGAAGTAAATCCGCCGTCGATACAAGCCTTGCAGATCTCAAAATCTGCTCCGTGGTCAAGGTGGAGAGCGAGATCAACACCGCTATCCTTAACAGCAGCCTGAGCCAGAGCAAGCAGATACTCATGCTTAGCATACTTTCTTGCACCTGCGGAAACCTGGAGAATAACGGGTGACTTTGTTTCCTCGGCAGCCTCCGTGATGGCCTGGATAATCTCCATATTGTTTATGTTGAATGCGCCAATAGCGTATCCTCCGGCATAAGCCTTTTTGAACATTTCCTTGGTTGTTACTAGTGCCATTTTTCCACTCCTTTGATTTTTCAAAAAATTTCAAACATTTATATTTTAACATGAAAAGTCCGCAAAATCAAGGCTTTGAGAAAAATTTATGTTAAATTCTTAATTATTATCAAAATTGAACAAAAAAATCACGCTCTCGGAGTGCCTTCTCCGTTATCGGGAGCAGTATTTCCGAGGCCAAAGCTGACCGCAATGGCGTTATTGACCGCTGTCATCATTTCTTCATCAAGATGTCCCATCTTTTCTCCCAGACGCTTTTTGTCAAGAGTCCTCACCTGCTCCAAAAGAATGACCGAATCCTTTGTTAAACCAACCTTGTCGGCATATATGTCGATATGAGTGGGCAGTCTGGTCTTTCCCATGCGGCTCGTTATCGCCGCCGCTATCACAGTTGGGCTATATCTGTTTCCAACGTCGTTCTGTATGATGAGAACAGGTCTCATTCCGCCCTGCTCCGAGCCCACCACGGGGCTGAGATCCGCATAATAAATATCACCGCGCTTAACGCTCATTTTTCCCTCCGTTTAATACTTCCTTTGCAACTTTCAGTACTATTTTCCCCGAATGTGGATTTCTTTAATCACAGCCTACATTATTTCTCCATGGGTTTTTTTGCTTTTTGAGGAATTTCTTTATTAACATGATATTTACTTTCGGTTTTATTTGTTACATTGGGTAATTGACTATTGACCTTTTTGATTTTTTTTGGTATAATGACGTATATGGTAAAAGAGGAGGAGCTTTTGATGAAAAGTCACATCGTATCGTTTGTCTTAATATCTATTCTCCTGCTATCCTCATGCTCTGTTAGCGAGATCTTGCCTGCGGGTACAAATGAGTATTTAAACGAGTTCGTTATCGGCAGTGCTACCGAAAATACCGCCATTATAAGTGAGCTTAGTGACATCATCTTCTCTTTGACCATAGATTCGGTAAGGCTTCCCGAATTCTCGGATACCGCCTCCGCTATCTCAAAATGCGGCGATTCTCTTCTCAACCATCTGCTGACCACCAACTATTCCCGCTTCAGCGGAAACACCGCCGTTAAGGATGCGGCGGAAAAATATCCGGAGCTTGGAATTACCGCCGCCATCGGTGCTTCGGAATACGAAGGCGCACTTTATAAATATTTCAACCACGGTGGCAACATAAGGCATAGCAGCACTGCAAGATTCCGCTATATGCCGAAAATCGAAGCATATATTCCCGCAGTTAAGTCTGTTGCGAATTCCTTTTCGCTAGATATCGTATCTATTGACGAGACTACAAATACTTACAGAATGACCTTTTATTGCAAAAGAGGAGACGAGGTCTCCCCCGAATACAACGCCGTGTTTATAAAAAGAGAAAAAGGCGGGTGTTATATTACGTCAGTGCGCACAGTCGCCAGTGAAAAGGTTAATTATATACTCCCCTCGGTATTTTCTTAGCCTCTGCATAGAGAATTATATAACGAATAAAACAAAAAATCACTCAACCTAATGCTTCGTACCCTTAAGGACGGTTTCTGAGAATTAAGAATTAAAGTCTCATAAAAATGACAGTTACACCGTCAGTCCTCAAAATTTATATTTCAGAAAGCAAAATCTTCATATTGAAAAAAATTTTTGAAGTTTATGAAAAAGTGCCTTTGACTTTTTCGTGAAAATATGATATAATTTAAGTGTAGAAAGATCTACCAAGAGAGCGATGTAGCCTGTTCATATCTGCGGCAGTTAGGTACGTTCAAACTATATGTTTCGCTCACTCCTCTCTGTATTACGATTACGTCGGTTCTGCCCGAGCCACGACATCGAGAGAGGAGGATCATACAATGAAGCGTGTAAAAGCAGGGTGTATTCTTCAAACGCTTGTATTTTTGCAGAAGGAAGATTGCGGTTTCAGCAAGGAATCTCAACTCAGATACAATCGCGAGGAGGTCGAAAAGTATAAGAAAGACCTCGAGAAGAATAAGACTCGTTACAGAATCGTGTCTGTCGAGGAGCAGGAAGATGCGTCCATTATCGTTCGAGTTAGAAAGCACCTGAATGACAAGACCGACGTAAGCGAATATTTCGCTTGACAAACAAAGCCGTCCGAGTCTCATTCGGGCGGCTTCATTTTTTGTGGGAGAGATTGAAAATGGATTACATTGAACAGATAAAAAAAGGCATAGAAAGGCTTTATAAAACCAATCCGAACATACACATAAGCGTAAGCCGAACGCACCCTAAAATAATCGTGGCAGCATCACCTGCAAGGATCGTAGGCGTATATAAGAACATCTTTCAGATCGAGGAATGCGAAATCAGCAAGTTGCCTACTCGCCATACCTTTCAGTACGGCGACGTGCTGATCGGGCAGGTAGCGATTGAAGAACTTGACTTTGTTCGTCCGGTAAATGTTTTGAATAAGAAATAATCAAGTATCAATTTGTTGGTAAAATTACAATTAAAAAGTACAGCGGCAAGGACATAAAAATCCTTGCCGCTAAATATTTAATGCTTCTTATAATCCAAGTAATACTTCTTGACCGCTGCGAAGGATTTGTCGCTGATAACATGTTCGATACGGCAGACATCCTCGCTTGCTGTTTCTTCGTCGATACCGAGAGCCATCAGCATATTGGTCAAAACCGTGTGGAGCTAGTAAAGCTGTGTAGCAAACGCTTTTCCTTTAGGCGTCATTTTAATATACCCTTCAGAGTCAACCGAAATGTGTTCACTATTCTTCAAAAGTCCGACAGTGCGACTGACGGAAGGCTTTGTGTAACCAAGATTTCACCGTCTTTGCAAAGCTCAAGAAAATGTCCGAGAACGACCTCAAATATGAGAATACCCTTAATTCCGTCAAGCCGTCTGTCTCTCAACCGCTCACCCCTTTTTATGTGAGTATATCTGTTTTTCTCACCTATTTCAGGGGGGATTTATGATTGTTTAAATCTATTTTTAAGCTTTTTAAGAAAGGCTCTCATCAGGTCTTATCTGCGGTATTCTGGAAATGATCACCGCAGCAATTGTGGTTATGATTATCTCGGGCAGCATATAAAGTCCGTTATATACTGCCGAATAGACAAGTGCAAGCAGTTGCCCATCAAAAATCGAAAGGATCTTCTGCCCCATTTCCGCAGGAAACTCGTCGGGCGAGGAGAAAAACCACTCTGCATATGCGCCGTAAAAAATATATCCCGAAAAAATATGGCAAAAATATCTGCCTGAAGTTGCAATAAAAGCACCTAGTGCCATTCCAAGTGACCTTTTTTTCATTTTTCTGAAAATTCCTCCGATAAAGAGGATGCCGTATGCCATAACATAGTCGATAAAAATAATTGATATCGCATAAAAAAGCGGCTGTCCCCCTTCCTCTATCGGTAGAAAAAGCGCAAGAATCACCGAAGATTTGCCCATGAGAATATCAAGTATCATCTGAATGAGAGAATAGGTAAGCGAGGTGAACAAGCCCCATTTAAGCCCGAAAATATAGGACACTATAACTATCGGAAGCATACTCGCAATGGTAAAAGAGCCGCCATATGGCAGGCTAAGCCCCGGAATGAGACCGCAGATAACGGCAAGTGCTGTTGCGAGTGCTATCATAACGGCGCTGAGTGTAAGACGGTAGGTTTTGAAATTCTTTTTTGTATTCATTTTGAATACTCCTTTCCCATGTGAAAAAAGCAGCCCCACGAATAGACGTGTAGCTGCCAAACAAATACAAAAAAGCATCAAACAACTTCCTACGCCGGTATTATCCGTATCAGGTTTTAAGGGTTCGGATCTCTCCGTCTCAGCCAAAGGGCACCCCCGCGTGTGACTGCGGTCACAAATTATTTTTTTTACATGGTCATTATACCTCTTTTTTTCCCTCTTGTCAAGATAATTATTACATTTTTATAAATTTTTTCACAGCCACTTGAAAAACGGCGCACAATGGTGTATCATATTATTTACAAAACCGCAAATGGAGGTTCAAACAACCATGGATGATAATTTTATTCTCCAAATAATGCGTTCGTCCTTTTCGGGAAAAATGCTTCGCTCCACCGACATCCCTTCTCTCGATCTTTATCTTGACCAGATATTGACACTTGTTGCGGACAAAACCGGTAAAGATTCGGAAAACGGCGGACTTACCAAAACCATGATCAATAATTACAGTAAAGACGGTCTGATAAAGCCGATCAAAGGCAAAAAATATTCAAAAGAGCATATAGTTCAAATGATGCTCATCTTCCACCTCAAAGGGATCCTCTCCATCGGCGATATAAAGCGGATCCTTGACGGTGTATATTCTGACGAAAGCTTTGACGGAGAAAAGCTAATTTCCGCATACGACCGATTCCTCGATATTAAGGAAAATGACGGTGAATTTTGTTCTCGAATAGTAGATCGTTTTACAGAAGAAAACGGGCTTGACCCCAATAAAACTGATGAGTTTCTCATAATGCTTACGTCGATGGTTTCTATTTGCGATTGCCTGAAAAACTGTGTGCTTCAAATGATAGAATCAAAGTATCCGCCCATCGTTAAAGAAGAGAAGCCCAAGGAAAAAAAGTCAAAAAAAGAAGCCGAACAGTAAAAAGTCCTTTTGACTATTGACAAACGGAGATAAATGTTGTATAATAATCTTGTTGAAAAATCAACAAGTCGAAAATCGTTAAATCTTAATTTTATAGGAGAAATATATGAATAACTATGTAATTTTCACCGATTCAGCTTGCGATATTGCACCCGAACTGCTGGCAAAATGGGGTGTTGAATATCTCAGTCTTACCTTCAGTTTTGAGGGAGAGGATAAAGAATACGGAAACGGTGATATGCCCGTTGTTGATTTTTATAACAAAATGAGAGAAGGCGGTGTTGCCAAAACCTCTGCTATAAACGGCGAAGCATTCCGCAACGCCTTTGAAAAGTACTTAAAAGATGGAAAGGACCTGATTTATCTGGGCTTCTCCTCGGGTCTCAGTGCAACATATGCCTCCGCAAAGTTTGCAGCAGAGGAGCTGACAAAGGAATATCCCGAAAGAAAGATAATTACTGTGGATAGTCTTGCTGCCTCTGCGGGATTCGGGCTTCTTCTTTACCTTGCGGCTAGAGAAAAGGAGAACGGAGCGAGCATTGAGGAGGTTGCGGAATTTGCGGAAAAAACCAAGTTGAAGATATGCCATTGGTTTACGGTCGACGACCTTAAATACCTCAAAAGAGGCGGCAGAGTAAGCCCCGCTGTGGCACTTGTGGGAACAGTTCTCGGAATCAAGCCAATCCTTCATGTGGACAACGAGGGACACCTCATTAAAAAATCGACGGTAAGAGGAAGAAAAGCATCAATAAACGCCCTTGCAGATAAATTTGAAGATCTTGCCGAGAATACAAAGGGAGGTACGGTCTATATTTCCCATGGTGATTGCGACGACGATGTAAAGCTGCTCGTCAATATCTTTAAGGAAAGATACGGAGTAAATATTGAGCTTGTAACCTATGTAGGTCCCGTTATCGGTGCGCACTCAGGCCCCGGTACGATCGCCATCTTCTTCGTGGGTAAGGAACGATAATACTATATTATATAATAAAGCCGTCTCTGATGATAAACATGAGAGACGGCTTTGCTAACGTGGTTTTTTATTGAAGAATTATTTAATATATCTTTAAAATCAGGCAAAAAAATATCGAGTGTTCATACCAGATGTTATTTAAGGCAAAGAGCAGAGGGAGATCTTCAAAAAGTTCCACGATTGTTGGGATGAGTACGTGAGCCTTGCCGAATCAGCCATCTTCTAATACGCCTTCCGACTCGGAGTGCGATAGGCTATGGAGGCGCAGAAAGATACATAACGTAATACAAATTGAGGATAGGTGAAAAAGCCTATCCTTTTTTTGTTGAGAAAATTACTTTAACAAAACGCAAACAAAACACAAATCTTTCAAAAACAACACCTTGCTATAATAACAGTGTAAAATCGGCAAATCGTGTTCAGGAGGTAGAGCTATGAAAAAGAAATACAAGGTCAGAACAGGCAAAGAAACCATAGAGCGAGAATATAACTATATTCCCGTTCGTTACATCATTGCGGTTCTAATTACGCTTTGTGAGATACTTGCTATCATCGGTATTGTGGTAGCTTGTTGTTATTACATCCCATATTTCTATATTGCTGCATTTGTTACGGAGATTTTCTGTATCATTAAGATTATTGCTTCGGACGACAACCCCGATTACAAAGTACCGTGGCTCCTGTTCGTCCTTATATTGCCGATTGCAGGATTTATGCTATAATTTCTTTTTTACTCACGAAAGCTCCAAAAGAAATTTATACGCCGTCTTGACGAGTTGAAAAGATATGGGTATGAAAGAAATCAAGCAGAAATCCTTGACGAAATGGAGTGTGAGAACGCTCACGCCTCGGCACAGGCAAAGATGCTATGCTCCATATCGGGTGCGAGTGTGTTTAAGAACACAAAGCAGACTTATTATCCGCTTGGCGAGGATATGTGGCAGGCGATGCTTTCAGATCTTGAAAAAGCTGAGAAGTTCATATTTATGGAATACTTCATTATAGAAGAAGGTAGGTTTTGGAACTCTATATTGGATATATTGAAGCGCAAAGCCGCCGAAGGTGTTACGGTCCGTGTACTTTACGATGATATCGGTTGTATGAGTACGCTCCCCGGTGATTATCACAAGCATCTTGCCAAGTTTGGCATTGAAGCCGCTCCATTCTCACGCTTGCACGGACAAGCCGATGGTGAGTTTAATAATCGAAGCCACCGTAAGATCTGTGTAATTGACGGCAAGGTGGGATACACGGGCGGTGTGAATATCGCTGATGAATACATCAATAAGATTGAACGCTTCGGACATTGGAAGGACACCGGCGTTCGCCTTGAAGGTGAAGCCGTATGGGAGTTGACAAGACTATTCCTCACCGATTACGGCATAAATGCCAAGGTGCTTCCCGAAAGAAAATGCGAATTTTATCCGAAGCAAAGTGATCTACACGCTGACGGATACGTGATACCGTTCGGTGACGCCCCCTATCCGCTTTATGAGCGCAGAGTCGGAAAGAGCGTGATTCAAAATATGCTTGCAAGCGCAACGAAATATATGTATATGACCACGCCTTATCTTATTATAGATAATGAACTGTGTCAAAGTATCGAAAACGCCGCTTTGCGCGGCGTGGACGTGCGTATTATCGTTCCGCACATTCCCGACAAAAAGCTTGTTTTCGGTATGACGAGAAGCTTTTACCACCGTCTTATGAAATCAGGCGTAAAGATTTATGAATACAAGCCCGGCTTCATTCACGCCAAGAGCTATATTGCAGATGGCGAGTACGCTATGATCGGCACGATCAATCTTGATTATCGCAGCCTTGTTCATCACTTTGAAAACGGAGTATGGATGTATCGGTGTGAATCCATAAAAGATTTGAAAAAAGATATTGAGGAAACAATGGCGAAATCCATAAAGGTGACTTCCGATATGCTGAAAACAGGACTTATCACGCGCTTCATTCGCTCGGTAGTCAGAATATTTGCACCGATGCTGTAAAAACTCGTTTTTATAACATTTCAGAAACAATTCTCCAACAAAACTCAAAAATAGATATCGTAAAATATAGTCACAATGAAAGAAACGAGGTAATCACGATGAACAAAAACGAACAACAAACAGCGGAGAGAATCCGCACGCAATATGTAGAAAAGCAGATTACTGATCTTGATACGCTTCGTGAGCTTGATGCCAAGGTCAAGCGTCCTGCGAACGTATTCTCTTATACCTTTGGTAGCATCAGCGCCATCATCATGGGATGTGGCATGAGTCTTGTCATGACAGACATTGCATCAAAGCTTGGACTGGGTGATATGATGATCCCCGGTATTGTAATTGGTGTTGTCGGACTGCTGATGACTTTGATTAACTATCCAATGCACAAAGGAATTATGAGCGCACGCAAGAAAAAGTACGCACCCGAAATCTTCGCTCTCAGCGATAAAATAATGAATAAATAAATTAACGTAAAGGAGAACAAAACAAATGGGAATCAAGACATTTTTCAAAAAGGCTTTCGGTGACATGAAGGAAAGCGCAAAAGCACAGCGCAAGGTTGACAAGGCTGAGTTCGCAGCAGTAAAGGCTGAATCCAGGGCATTCTTCGAGGAAAACAGAGGTCACAACACCTATGCAAAGGCAAAGGCTGATGCAAAGAAAACTTGGGATGACGCACATATGAGTTCCTCCGAAAGAGCCGCTAAAATGCAGGAAGAGCGTGATGCGAGAACCGCTGAAGCAAAGGCAAGAACCCAGGTGGCTAACGCTCGCTACGATGCGGCAAAGAAGAAAAGATGAGAATAAACAACGTAAGCGAGGCGTAAAAAACACGGCTCGCTTGTGCCTGTTTGTAAAGGAGTAAAAATGAACGCTATTGAAATCAGAGAACTTTCAAAGAGCTTTCGCGGAATGTATGCGGTCGACCACCTCAATATGACCGTTCCGCAGGGAGCAATTTATGGCTTCATCGGTGAGAACGGAAGTGGAAAATCCACCACCGAAAAGCTCATCTGCGGTCATCTCGTCCCCGACGGTGGTGAGATTAAACTGTTCGGCAGAGATTATACCGATCTCGGTGTCCGTGTTAGAGTTGGCGTACTGATTGAGAACGCAGGCTGTTTTCCCGGTTCGTCCGTGCATCAGAACCTTATGATGCAGTGCATCAATCTTGGGATCCGGAACGCAGATGAGGAAATTAGCCGTGTGCTTGAGATCGTGCGTATGGAGGACAACGCAAACATCAAATTTAAGAGTTGTTCTCTTGGTATGAAGCAGCGTATCGGCATTGCTATGGCTCTGCTGGGGTCGCCTGCGCTTCTCATTCTTGACGAGCCGATCAACGGTCTTGACACCGACGGTATGCGTATTATGCGTGAAATCCTCGTGGATATCACTAAAAACTACGGCTGTACCGTTCTCATTTCCTCGCATCTGCTTGGCGAACTTGAAAAGATCGCAACGCATTACGGCATCATCCGTCAAGGCAAGATGATTATGGAAATGAGTGCTGAGGAAATGGATTCAAGAGCGCAGGTGTTCACGTCTCTAAAAACGGCAGATATGAACGGTGCGTATGCTATTCTCTCAAAAAAATACGCCGATGTGCGACACGAGGACGGATATATCCGCATTTACGACGTCGATGACGTGGAAGAAATCGTTTCCTACCTTATGGAAAACGGTCACGTTGTCAGCGAGATTAAGAAAAATAAAATCGGTCTTGAAGAATACTATATCGAGCTGATGTCAAAGCAAGGAGGTAAAAGATAATGGGCAAAGAGTTGAAATTTGAATCTCCGAGCTTCGCACAAAGAATCAAGAATATGCTCGGCGTGGACTTTTACCGTCTGTTCCATACGCCCCTCTTTTACATCTTCCTTGCCATTGCCGCCATCATCCCTGCGATGGTTTCGGGAATGACCACGATGACAGACCAAAGCGGCAACGCTATCGAGCTTTATACAAACGCTTGGCAGATCATTGCCGCAGAGGATTCGCTTTACGTAATCAGAGGAATTGCCGACTATGCCAATATGAATATGGTGTTCATTTTTGGTGGTATTATGGTGTCCATCTTCATCGGTCACGACTATAAGAGTGGCTACGTAAAGCAACTCTTTACTACCCACGCAAAAAAGCAGGACTACATGATCTCCAAATCTCTCACTTGCGCTTTTGCGATGGCGTGTATGTGCATCACATATCTCCTTGGCGGTATTGCGGGCGGTATGTTCGCAGGATACGATTGGAGCGTGAACGCTGGTTCTCTCGTAATTGCTATCCTTGGCAAAATCATTATGTCTCTTGGTTGGGCAAGTCTTTTCACCTTCCTAAACATTATTTTCAGAAGATATTTCGGTATCTCCGTGGCATCGTCCTTCTTCTTCGGCACGGGTATTCTTATTATCGGAGCGGCGGCAATTATTGAAGCATTGAATCTTCCCTCCTACGTTCTCAATCTGTTTCTTTACGGCTCATCGGTCAACGCTTGTCTCACAAGTAATATCGAAACGCTAATTGTCTGCACGTTGGTATCGGTTTCGTGGGCATTTATCTATAATCTTGTTGGAACGCACATTCTGAACAAGAGCGATGTATATTAAGGAGGTCGAAAGTATGAATGCTATTGAAATCAGAAACTTAACAAAAAATTTCGGCCCCAAGCTGGCTGTAAACGGGCTTAATATGACCGTTCCCGAAGGTGCGATCTACGGATTTATCGGCGAAAACGGTTCTGGTAAATCCACCACCGAGAAGATTATCTGCGGTCTGATCCGCAAAAGCGGCGGCACGGTCAAGCTCTACGGAAAGCCTCACACCGACGGCGATATTCGTGCGAATATGGGCGTGCTGATAGAAGCGCCCGGATGCTTTGGCGGACTCAGCGTGTGGAACAATATGATGATCCAAGCGGCGAACCTTCGTACCCCAAACGCTGAGGAAGAGGTTATCAAGGTTCTTAAAACAGTTCGCATGGAAGGCGCAGCAGGCAACAAATACAAGAACTGCTCCCTCGGTATGAAGCAGCGCATCGGCATTGCCATGGCACTCCTTGGCAACCCCAAGCTCCTCGTTCTCGACGAGCCGATCAACGGTCTTGATGCCGACGGTATGAGAATTATGCGGGAAGTGCTGACCGATATTACAAAGTCGGGTGCAACCGTCGTGATTTCCTCTCACGTTCTCGGCGAGCTTGAAAAGATCGCAACCCATTACGGCATTATCAGAGGAGGCAGAATGATTGCGGAAATGACCGCCGACGAGCTGGAAGAAAGCTGCCGTACTTATGTTGCGCTTCAGGCAAGGGATATGAGCCGTGCGAAATTCACACTCGGCTCGAAATTCTCCCGCGTGGAAGAGGATGAAGCAGGCTATCTCCGTGTTTACGACGAGGTCAAGACCGAGGATGTTGTAAAGTATCTCTACGATAACGGAATTGTTGTAACCGAAATCAAAACGGAAAAGATCGGTCTGGAAGAATATTATGCATTGAAAACAAAACAGACGAACACAAAATTCCATATCGGCATGGCGGCAGGTCTTGTGCTTGCATTCCTCGGCGACTATCTGATCGGTTACGATTTCATCATCGGCGCAGCAACCTTTGCGCTCGGTCACGTTTGCTTTGTCGTTGCCTACTGCTTTATGCAGAAAATGCAGAAGCTTGATTATATCATCAGCGGAGTATTGTTCCTCGGATGCTTGATCTTTCTTCTGTTCTGCCCGTTGCTTACCTTTGAAACAGCCATCTTCCGCATCGTTTGTATCGTCTATGCGCTGATCATTTCCACAATGCTCGGCAAGGCGGTGGGTAATTTTGTCAGAGAAAAGAACGCCGTTACGGGAACGATCGCCGTCGCAAGCATTCTGTTCTTTTTCTCGGATCTGATGCTTGTGTTCGATTGGTTCATCGGACTTTGGAACTGGACGGATCACGCATGTATGGGAACTTACTATCCGGCATTGTGCTTCTTGGCGTTTGCAATGATCCTTAAAATTCTTACAGACAGAAAGGTACCAAAGTAATACAAACGAGAAAAAGAGGTATTCCCATGAATGATCACATCAGAAAGATCAACTATTATGAAACAGATAAAATGGGCATAACGCACCACTCGAACTGAGTTCGTTTTATGGAAGAAGCGCAGGTTGACTTTCTTGAACAGATTGGATGCGGTTACGCTAAAATGGAGCAAGACGGTGTTACATCTCCCGTACTTGGTGTGGAATGTCAGAATAAGCGTCCTACCACATTCGGCGGTGAAATTCGCATTCACGTGGCAATTGAGGAATATAAGCAACAAACGAAAATGTTACTGCCCATCAAGAAGTAATAAAAGCAACATTTATAAAATATCCAATAATAAGGGTTTTTTTCCGTTCTCACATTTTAAGCCGCCTATCAGCGAGAAATTTCTTGCGATGGCTATGCCATATTAGAGAGTATAAGGCAATTATTCTGTTGCAAATCTTGCATAATGATTTAAGAGGGCTGACCAAACGGTCAGCCCTCTTAAATTTTATCGAAGTAAGCAAAGAATACGGCGGCAAGGACGAAAAATCCTTGTCGCTAAATATTTAATGATTTTTGTAATCCAAATAGTGCTTTTTTACTGCCGTGAAGGATTTGTCGCTAATCACGTGTTCGATACGGCAGGCATCCTCTGTTGCGGTTTCCTCGTCAACGCCGAGAGCCATCAGCATTTTTGTCAGCACGGTATGGCGTTCGTATAGCTGTTCGGCAAACGCCTCTCCCTTGGGAGTCATCGTGATGTATCCGTCGGAATCTACCGATATATGCTCGCTCTTTTTCAAAAGACCGACGGCACGACTTACAGAAGGCTTTGTGTAGCCGAGATAAGCACCAACATCAATGGCTCGGATCTTATCGTTTTTCTGTAATAAAACGTATATTGCTTCGAGATACATCTGTCCCGATTCGTGAAGTGCCATAGATGTCACCTTCCTTTCTGCAAGTTCAATATATTATAACATGGAAGGAAATTTTTTTCAAGTAAAATCAAAAAAATTAGCCAATACTAACAATTTTGTGCAAGATCGTGAGAAAGGCGGTTAGCGATTGCTAACCATTTTGTAAAAGCATACGAAAATGAAAAATCGACAGAAAAACAAGCGCAAAATCATTGACAAACATAGAAAAAAAGAGTATAATATACATCGGTTAGCAATTGCTAACCACCATAAAAACACAGACCGATATCGGAGAAAGGAGCTTACGATGAACCTTCGCGAAGCACAGGACGGAAAAGAATATATCATAAGCAAAATTGAAACCGATGATGAAGAACTCAATGCGTTCTTGTTCTCCCTTGGATGCTACAGCGGTGAAGCAATCACCGTAGTACGCCACCTCAAGGGTGGTTGTGTCGTCGCAATCAAGGACGGAAGGTATAATATTGATAATCAGCTTGCTGAAGCTATTATTATATAATTTTGTATGCCATGAAATTGTATGCCTCAAAAACAGCAAGCTGATTATTTTTTAGGCATACGGTTAGCAATTGCTAACCACCATTTAGACAGTAATTTATATCCGAAAGGATTAAAATAAGGAGGAAATCCATCATGAGAATTGCTTTGGCGGGCAATCCCAACTCAGGTAAGACCACCATGTATAATGTTCTGACCGGACGCAGTGAGAAGGTCGGAAACTGGGCTGGTGTTACCGTTGACAAGAAAGAACACCCCATTAAAAAGGCGTATGCAGGCAGCGCACAGCTTATTGCTGTTGACCTTCCCGGTGCATACTCCATGTCCCCCTTCACGAGCGAGGAAAGCATTACAAGCTCCTACGTGAAAAAGGAAAATCCCGACGTTATCATCAACATCGTGGATGCTACCAACCTCAGCCGTAGCCTTTTCTTCACTACGCAGCTTTTAGAGCTTGGTATTCCCGTTGTCGTTGCTCTAAATAAGAGCGATATCAACGAAAAAAAGGAAACGAAAATTGACGTGGACGCTTTGAGCGCAAAGCTCGGCTGTCCCGTAATCACTACCGTTTCTACCTCGGCAAAAGGACTCAAAGCACTTATTGAAGCTGCTGCGTCCTTGGCAGGTCAAACGCAGAAAGCACCCTATCATCAGGGTGACGTCGACCTTTCCGACAAAACCGTTGTTGAAGCCGCTGACCGCAAGCGCTTCGAGTTTGTAAACGGAATCGTGAAAGAGGTTGAAACCCGTAAGGTGCTTACGAAGGAAAGAAACATCGGCGACAAGATTGATGCTGTTCTTACAAACAAGTGGCTCGGCATTCCGATCTTCGCTCTAATTATGTGGGCTGTTTTCTGGATCTCTCAGGCAGGCCCCGGCGTATGGCTTGCAGAAGGTCTTGACGTTGGCGAAACTCACCTTTGGGGTCTTGGTGACTGCATCGGTTGGTTCAAAGACGTTGTAGCCGGCTGGCTCAGCGGTGCTAACGACATCGTTCAAGCTATCATCCTTGAAGGTATCATTGAAGGCGTGGCAGCCGTTGTCGGCTTCTTGCCTCTCGTAATGGTTATGTACTTCCTTATCGCACTCCTTGAAGATTGCGGTTATATGGCACGTGCTACCGTTGTTCTCGACCCTATCTTCAAGACAGTCGGTCTTTCGGGCAAATCCGTTATCCCCTTCATTATCGGCACAGGATGTGCGATCCCCGGTGTTATGGCTTGCCGCACCATCCGTAACGAGCGTGAGCGCAGAGCAACTGCCATGCTGACTCCCTTTATGCCTTGCGGAGCAAAGCTTCCCGTTATCGCACTTTTCGCAGGCGCATTCTTCGAGGGTTCTGAATGGGTTGGCGTTACGATGTACTTCGTAGGTATCGTTCTCATTCTTCTTTGCGCACTTCTTATCAATGCGCTTACCGGTCACAAGGCAAGAAAGTCCTTCTTCATCATCGAGCTTCCCGAATACAAAGCACCTTCCTTCGTTCAGGCACTCAAGTCTATGTGTCAGAGAGGTTGGGCTTACATAGTTAAGGCAGGAACGGTCATTCTCGTATGTAACTTCGTCGTTTACATGATGCAGACCTACGGCTGGAACTTCAGGGCAGTTGAAGATCCTTCGGCCTCCATCCTTGCTACCATCGCAACACCGATTGGTTACGTAATTGCTCCTATCGTTGGTGTAGCACTTTGGCAGCTTGCAGCGGCGGCTGTTACGGGCTTTATAGCAAAAGAGTGCGTTGTTTCTACTCTTGCAACCGTATTTATGTTTGAGCATCTGATCAACGATGATCTCGAGGCTATTGGCGAAATCGGCGCATCCAACATGGGTGGTATCTCGGTTGTTGCAGGTCTTGCATTCCTTATGTTCAACCTCTTTACACCTCCTTGCTTCGCAGCTCTCGGCGCAATGAACTCCGAGATCAAGAGCAAGAAGTGGCTCTGGGCAGGTATCGGACTTCAGTTTGCAGTTGGATACGTAATCGGATTCCTCGTATTCTTCTTCGGTACGCTGTTCACGGGCGGAAGCTTCGGCGCAGCTTGGATCCCCACGCTCGGCTGGGTAATCACGCTTGCCATTGCCGCAATCTTCACCTTCATGATTACCAGAAAGAACAAGCAGCTTAAGGCTGAATACGCTCTTTGTGCATAATTATGGGGATCGTTGATTATATAGCAATCGCCGCAATCGTGCTTATCGTTGGTGCAGCGGTATTCTATATCGTTCGCGCCAAGAAGCGCGGTGAAAAATGTGTCGGTTGTCCTTACGCAAAGCAATGCGGAGGAAATTGCAACGGTGGATGTGGTCACAACGAGGCAGACAAAGACAACTATAAACAATAATGTTAAGGGATGCGTACCGAGCGTCGTATCCCTTTTCTGAAAAGCGGAGGTTAGTCTTGAATAACTATATAAAATTCACATCGTCGCAGATCAGATATATGATTTGTATGCTACGTTTATCGCACGGAGGATGCGGAGTAAAAAACATTGAGATTGCTACGGCCCTCGATTACAGCAAGCCGAGCGTACATAATATGCTGAAATCTCTTGCCGAAACAGGAGTTCTCACTCAGGAGATCTTCGGACTCGCCCATTTTACAGAAAAGGGACGTGCCTTGGCAAACAAATACGAGGTATGCTTTGGATTACTCCAAAACAAAATGAATGAGCTTTGCGGTGACAACGCAACTACCGAGATCGCCATATGCGGTATTCTTGCGGATATGTCGCCCGATAAAATCAATGAATTATACAACAGAAGGAAGAAATGAGATGCTCAAATGGAAAATTATATTATTATCGCTGTAATCGCCATTATCGTGGTCATAGCCGTTATTTCATCAGTAAAGCACTTCAAGGGTGAGGGAAGTTGTTGCGGCGGTGGCAGCAGTTATAAGCCAAAGAAAAAGAAGCTCGCAGGTATTCGTTATCAAAAGGTGTTTTTGGTAGATGGGATGCATTGCAACCGTTGTAAAAACAGAGTGGAAGAAGTCGTTAACGATCTTACCGGTATTGCAGGCAAGGTCGATCTGAAAAAGGGCGAGCTTTTGGTTTCTTATGCAGAGGAAGTTGATGATACAACAATTAAGTCGCACATAGAAAGAGCCGGATATACAGTAATCGGTATAAAGGAAAACTACGTGCCAAAGGTGAAAATGTTGAATAAGAAATAGTTATGAGGGCTGGCAGGAGAAAAACTGTCAGCCCTTATAGCTTTGAACGATTGAAAAATTTATAAAATCATGATATAATAAATCCAACGATAAATAAGAATTTGACGAGGAGATATAGAATGGCGGTTTGGAATCCGTGGCATGGATGTCATAAAAAGTCAGCAGGTTGTTTGAATTGCTATATGTTTCGTCGCGACAGCCTATACGATAAAAACAGCGAAATAATTGAAAAAACAAAAGATTTTGATTTAGGAATCAAAAAACGCAGAGATGGCAGATATTTCATAGAATCGGGAAAAAATGTATATATATGCATGACGTCGGATTTCTTTATTGAGGAAGCAGATCAATGGCGAAATCAAATATGGGAAATCGTAAGAATCAGACAAGATTTACATTTTACCATAATTACGAAAAGAATCGAAAGATTTCATGATTGTATTCCAAAAGATTGGTGCGACGGATATGATAACGTGACGATAATTTGCACTTGTGAAAACCAAGCTACCGCAGATGAAAGATTGCCTATTTTGCTGGAGCTTCCCATTAAACACAAAGAAATCATACACGAACCTATGCTGGAGCATATAAACATACAAAAATATTTACAGAGCAATCAAGTAAAAGGTGTGACTTGCGGGGGAGAATCCGGTAACAACGCAAGGGAATGTAATTACGAATGGATATTGAATACAAGAGAACAATGTAGGATTTATCAAATTCCATTTTATTTCAAACAAACAGGGGCAAATTTTGTAAAGGATGGCAAAAGATATACTATTCCCAGAAATGAACAAATGAGGCAAGCCCGTAAAGCGAATATAAACTTAAACTATTAAACAAATTCCAATTTGTCGGGGAGAACATACACAAAGGGCTGACGGAAAATAACCGTCAGCCCTCAAAATTTGAGTCGCAGTAAGCAAAGAAAAGCCTCGGAAAGATTTTTTGCATCAACTTGCAATAATACAGTAAAATATTATTGACAATGAAAATTAAATATGCTATAATAGATTGAACTCAATTGAATTGAGTTATTATTTCTTGGAGGTGCGCTATGAACGCATACGATTTCAAAGTAAAGAAAATGGACGGCAGCGAGGTATCTCTGGAGGAATACAAAGGCAAGGTGCTACTTGTTGTAAACACGGCAACGGGATGTGGTTTTACTCCGCAGTATGATGAACTGCAAGATCTGTACGAGGAATTTTCAGCGCAGGGATTTGAAATCCTCGACTTTCCCTGCAATCAGTTTGGCGAGCAAGCACCTGGAAGCGATGATGAGATCCACACCTTCTGTACGGGTCGATTTGGCATCACCTTTCCGCAGTTTGCAAAGGTTGAGGTAAACGGCGAGAATGCCATTCCTCTCTATCAATGGCTGACCGAAAATACTAAGTTCGACGGTTTCGGTAAATCGCCTATGGCGCTGATGCTTTCGGGCGTTGTAAAAAAGACCGATAAGGATTATAAGAATAACGGCAAGATCAAATGGAATTTCACCAAGTTTCTTATTGACAGAAACGGCGAGATCGTCGCCCGCTTTGAGCCGACAGATATGAAAAATCTGAAGGATGCTATCAAGGAGTGTCTGTGATGCGGTACGAATATAAAACCGAGAACACCTGCTCGCAGATCATATCCTTCGATATTAACGGAAATATTATTACAAATATTGAATTTTACGGTGGATGCAACGGAAATCTGAAGGCAATAGCAAAATTGCTTGAGGGTGCTACGGTTGAAGAAATTGAAGAAAAATTGCTTGGCAATACCTGTGGCAGACGTCCTACCTCTTGTACCGACCAATTGGCAAGGGCGGTTAGAGCAGCATATGAAGAAACAAAGAACAATAACTGACGGAGGCGTTATATGAAGATAGCAGTTAGATACTACACCCGTTCGGGTAACATCAAAAAGCTTGCGGAAGCCATTGCGGAGGCGGTCTCCGTAGATGCAAGGGACGTTTCGGTTGCGCTTGAAGAAAATGCGGATATTCTGTTCCTCGGTTGCTCCTACTACGCATTTGATGTGGATCAGGCGGTGAAGGATTTTATCGTCAATAACAAAGACAATATCGGCAAGATCGTTTGCTTCGGCACGTCGGCTATGATGAAGTCGATGAAGAAGCCTGTATCAAAGGTGGCAAAGGCAGTTGGCGTTGCCGTAGCGGACGAAGAATTCCACTGCCGAGGACAGTTCGGAAAAATTCACAATGGCAGACCGAATGAAGCGGATCTGGCGAATGCCGCAGAATTTGCAAAGAGGTATCTATGAGTAATTCGAAATACGACGTACTAAAGCTTGAAAATCAACTATGCTTTCCTCTTTATGCCGCCGCGCGAAAGGTGGTCAAAAGCTACCGTCCGCACCTTGACGAGCTTGACCTGACCTATACGCAGTACATCACGATGATGGTTATGTGGGAGCAGAAGGAGATCACCGTAAAGGCTCTGGGTGAGGCACTGTTTCTCGATTCGGGAACGATGACACCCGTCTTAAAGAGTCTTGAATCCAAGGGATACGTCTCACGCAAAAGAAGCACAACGGATGAACGCTCGGTCAGCGTATTTCTGACAGATAGTGGCGAAAAATTGAAAGAAAGAGCAGTAGAGATTCCTGCTAAGGTTGCCGGATGCGGGGGACTTAACAGAGAAGAAATGCTTCAGCTTTACGGATTGCTGTATAAGGTACTGGGTGCGGGGGAGTAATGAGGGAGATTATTATGAAAAATATCAAAGACCTTGTAAAAAACAGGCGCAGTGTGAGAGCTTATGACGGCAGGGAGATTACCGCAGATGATAAGGCAAAGTTGTGCGAATTTATGGAGAACACCCCAAATCCGTATGGTATAAACGTCGGGTTTAAGCTTATGGATGCAGGCGAGTACGGACTTAAATGTCCGGTTGTGGTCGGTACGGATCTGTATGTAGGCGGTAAGATAAAGCGCACATCGGCGGCATTCGAGGCATTCGGATATTCATTTGAAATGCTGGTGCTGTATGCGCAGTCGCTTGGCATCGGCACAGTGTGGCTCGGCGGCACGATGAATCGCCCTGCTTATGAAGCCGCAATGGAGCTTGCAGAGGACGAAATGATGCCTTGCGCAAGTCCTCTGGGCTATCCGGCAAACAAGACGTCTTTGTGCGAGAGCATGATGCGCAAAGCGATCAAGGCCGACGAGAGACTGCCCTTTGAGAAACTGTTCTTTGACAGCACGTTTGATACTCCTCTGACAGAGGAAAAGGCGGGTGAGCTTGCCTATCCACTGGAAATGGTGAGGTGGGCTCCGTCTGCGGTCAACAAGCAACCGTGGCGCATCGTTGTGGAGAGCAACGCCGTTCACTTTTATCTGAAACGCAGTAGAGGCTTTGGTAATCATGAGGCACTGGATATGCAAAGGATAGATATGGGGATCGCACTGTGCCATTTCGAACTTGCCGCACGGGAGCTTGGTATGAAGCTGAGCTTTGCACAGGAGAACCCGGGGCTTCCCCACGATGACGGTACTGTATATATCGCATCTTACCGAATTGATTGACATCAAAAACAACACGGAGGAAATAACGATGAGTAAGGCATACGAATTTTTGAAAGAGTGCGGATCGTTTATCGTTATCACAATGAATGGTGATTCTCCTGCGGGCAGACCTTTTGGAGCAGTAATGGAGGTGGGCGAAGATCTTTATCTTTCCACCAATGACATGAATCAAGTCCACAAGCAGATGAGAGCAAACGAAAAGATCCAGATCGTCGCACAGAAGTCAGGCTCGATGGAATGGATCAGGATCACGGGCGTTTCAGAGGAATGCGGAGACGCAGGCTTGAAACAGAGAATGCTTGACGAATGTCCCGTAGTAAAGCAGATATTTGATCATACGGGTATAGAGCATTTTCTTATGTTCAAGGTGAAGGTTGAAACGGTGGAGCTGAAATAAAACACAGCAATCATTGTTTAAAATTTGAGTCACAGTAAGCAAAGAAAAGGGATTATGAAATAACTCTCCAAAAACGACTGCAAAAATGCTCAAAATCGGTGTCTTGTGCCGAAATAAAGCGTTTTGATAAAAAACTGTGGTCTTTTGCGAAATGCGAAAACAAGCAAAATAAACAAAAAATCAGTCCTAAGCTTGCGATTAGGACTGATTTTTTAGTGCGAAAAACACAAATTTTGGTCGGAGTGACAGGATTCGAACCTGCGGCATCGACGTCCCAAACGCAAAAGCATCGGTTTTTTGCCTCATTTTGCGTGCTTTTTCGTGCTTTTTCGTCCGAAACCCGTGCTTTTTCGTGCCGCAAAGTCCATAAATTCCACGTAGTCCAGACCTGTAAATGGTCAAGATTGTGGTCAGACCTTAAATTGCATATCACTCGCCCCACCTCGCACGAGCCGCAAGCTCCAGCCCGAGGTGGATTTTTTGCTATTGCCATTATAGCATAAAACAGAGAAATATTCAAGTCCTTCACGGATCAAAAAGTGATACGCTGTAATCAAAGATTAAGGACGAGCGAGCCACGGACTCACGATTCAAAAATACCTAATCACGATTTACCAAATCGTACTTGACTAAAATGAAAATACGTGCTGCACCGACAAATACCCCGACATTCTTTCCGACATTATTACCGCCATCGCCACACAAAAATTATATCGCAGAAGACAAAGATTACGGCGTCTCGCCACCATGCATATTTTGGATGCTCGAAATCTTAAATTATGCATATTTTCGGTCGAGGCACATTTTGCGACCGACATTAATATCGGTCGCAGACATACACCAACGCTATTGCCACCTTTTTTGACGAGAGAAAAACTTCGGCAGATTTATGGCAATTCCTAAAATTAGCCGAAGAGTCGTAAAATCCGGCAACACCTCTTGACAAACCGCCTATCATAGTATATAATAATAAGTGATTACAAATGATAGGTGGTATATCATGAAAGATTTGATTAAAGCTATCCGCTTTGCAGCCAATATGAATCAAGAACAATTTGCGTCGACACTTGGCACGACGCCGCTTTCTATCAACCGTTGGGAGAATGGTAAAACTTTGCCAAACCGCATGGCGCAGACACAATTATACAACTTTTGTAGAGAGCATGCCATTGATGTTGCACAGCTCATTATAGACACAAAAGCATACGGAGATACTGATAATAAGCTCGTACTATATCACGGATCGAAGAAAGGTATCGTTGGAGATATTGCACCTATCAGCCGTGACGAGTGTGACTTCGGTAGCGGCTTCTACATGGGAACAAATACGCTTCAACCGTTAACTCTTGTTTGCAACGAGGACAAACCTAAGTTCTATACGGTTGAGCTTGATATGACAGGGCTGAAGGTATTGACCGTTGAAATCGGCATGGATTGGGCTATGCTTATTGCCTACTATCGCAAGGAAATGGAAAGTGCTAAGGGTACTCCTATCTACGAGAAGTACGCACATATGGCTGACGGCTACGATGTGATCATCGGCTACATTGCCAACGACCGTATGTATACCGAGCTTTCTCGTTTCTTTAACAGAACTCTTACCGATGTAGCTCTTATCAACTGCCTCTCCGCCCTTGACCTTGGCAAGCAATACGTTGCAATCAGTGAAAAGGCGTGTAGGCAGATTAAAATTCTGAAGGAAGAACCTCTCTCCCAGTTGGAGCTTTCGTTGCTCAAGGACATGAGTGCAGAAAGAAGAAAAGAAGGAATTGCGCTGGCAGAGGAAATCGAGGTTAAATACCGTCGCGAAGGCAGATTCTTCGACGAAATATTGAAGGGTGAATGATATGTGTAAATCACTACAAATTACATTGTGCGATACACAAGGTCAACTGTTTGAACTTGCGGCAGAACACGGATATAGTAGCGAAGCCTTTATAAAGGCGTTCATGACCTCGCAGGTATCGGCAGATATGGATAAAGAGTTCCATCATGTGCAGTGGGCAGGCAAGGCGTATATCCTTTCCCGTATGGAAGATGAGCTTGCAGATCAACTCACAAAAGATGGTGAGGTATACGATAAAGAAACACTTTATTGGGCGGGCTACATTTACCGTTATTGGAACTTCTACACCGGCGAGAGTAGCCGAGAAATCTACAAACAAGCCCCCGCCAAGACGATGAAAGTGGTCTATCTGATGTACCACACTATGAGTCCCGAAATGGCGATTGATAGATTAAAAGAATCGTATGAAGAAAAAAAGGTTGATAGCAGAACTATTCAAACAAATGCGGATACCAAGTCTTTGGAAGAGCTTTTCTCCATTCCTTTGCCCTCTTCGCGCTCTGGTGTGTTTAATAACACTTTCCCTTATCCCACAAGAATATCACCTGAAGCAATTGCTGTGTATATAGCATGTGCAACTAACCCCGGAGATACTGTGCTAGATGCATTTTCGGGAAGCGGAAGTACAGGAATTGCCGCTTTGTTGTGTGAGCACCCTACAGAAGAGATGAAAGAAATTGCAAAGCAATTGAAAGCAAATCCTAAATGGGGAAAAAGGAATGCTGTCTTATATGAGATTGGAACCTATGCATCCTTTGCCACGCATACCTTGTTAAATGGTCTTACTGCTAAAGAGTATGAATCTGCAGTAAACTCTTTTGTTACCAAAGCAGAAGAAATTGTCGGAAACTATTATTCCGTTCGTGATCCCGAAGGAAAGATGGGATATATTCGATATATAATTTGGACTGAGATATTAAAATGTCCTTCATGCCAGGGCGAGGTCTCATATTTCCAATATGGAACAACTAAAAATCCTGTTGAATTCAAAGATAGCATATGCTGCCCACATTGTGGAGTTAAGCATACGGTGTCGGATATGCCGTTCGTTACTGAAACTTATTTTGATCGTGTGACCAAGAAACATTCTCAACGCAAAAAAAGACTCCCTGCTTGGATATATGGAACAACAAACAGCAAAAATTGGGATCGCTGTGCCAACGAGGATGATAGACTTCAATTCAAAAAGATAGAGGAATCTATTGATATTGAATCTGAAGCTAAAAAGATTGTTTGGGGAGAACTTCATCGTGCAGGATATCATTTTGGAATAGAATACCTTCACCAATTCTATACAACAAGGAATTATGGTGTAATATTGAGTCTTTGGAAACTTGCAGAAGAATATCCTACAAAAATAGCCAACGCCCTTAAGCTCTTGCTTTTAAGTTATAACTCTGCTCATTGTACCCTTATGACTAGAGTTGTCGCTAAGAAAAACAGCAAGGATTTTGTATTAACAAGTGCTCAAAGCGGTGTATTGTATATAAGCAAATTGCCGGTTGAGAAGAATATATTACTTGGGTTGAAACGAAAAGCCAAGCCGTTCATAGAGGCATATGCGTTGTTGAAAAAATGTTCTGGAAAAGTTGTAGTAAACAATTCTTCAAGCACAAGAATGTTGGATTACAATGGCAGCATAGATTTTGTTTTTACCGATCCGCCATTTGGAGATTTTATTCCATATGCAGAAGTAAATCAAATTAATGAATTGTGGCTTCAGAATCAGACCAATCGAACCGATGAAGTTATCATAAGCACATCGCAAAACAAGGATA
>JAZUPD010000016.1:0-2063 GCA_045604985.1 Eubacteriales bacterium | reverse complement strand
GTTATAAAAATTCTTTATCATCTATTCCCGCCTCAGGCACTTTAAATTTTTTCGATGCCATGATATAAAAACTTCAATCGAGGAGATAAATATGTCAGCAAGTTTCGATTCATATAAAATATTCTATTTTGTTGGTAAATACAAAAATATAACCCATGCCGCAGGCGCACTCTTTCTTTCCCAGTCAACAGTAAGCCGTGCCATACAAAGCCTTGAATCGGATCTTGGCTGTAAGCTTATGGAGCGTTCTCAGCAAGGTATTTTTCTCACGGCCGAAGGTGAAATGCTTTTCCGGCATGTCGCCCGCGCTTATGAAGAAATTGCAATCGGAGAAGACCGAATCAAAAGACTCAAGTCCTTTAAAACTATCAGCGTCCGTATCGGAGCCGATAATTTTGTGTTTTGCCGCCATATTCTCCCTATTCTTAAAGACTTTCAAAAGGATTTTCCCGATGTGCGTGTGGAAATTTCCTCAAATATGATTGACAGCCCCGGTCACATCACATCATCACTTATCAATGATGAGACCGATGCGGTTTTTTCTCTCTCTCCCCTTCCCGATTCCGACAGCATCGTTTCTTCCACGCTGTTGGATTACAGCGATGTTTTCATCGCGGGCAAAAACCATAAGTCCCTGATGGGAGATAACACGAGAATATATGATATTTCCATTGAGAATTTCATATCCCTCAACCACGGAATAAGCGGCAGCGAGTATCTTCAGCGTTTTTTCGCTATGCATAATCTTCGTGTGGAAAGCAGTTATCAGGTTGAAGACTTCAGCCATCTTCTTGATATGGTAAACTGCGGTATGGGCGTTGCTATTGTCCCTACCCCCCGTCCCAGCATGCTTATAGGATACGAAAACATTTTCGTTATCAAAACCAACCTGCACTTCCCTAAGAGAACGATTTGCGTCTCTACTGCTAAAAATGCCCCGCAAAACCCCGCAAGGGATGAACTTATAAAAAGGATTAAAAAGCAAATGCAAAGCGCCCTTTACTGATCCGAAAAAATATAAACAGGAGTTGCCATTATGGATACTTTGCAGCTGAAATTATTTATTTCGCTTTCTCAGACTCTTAATTTCACAAAAACCGCAAATGAATTTTATGTAACGCAGCCCACCGTAAGCAACTACATAAAGGCACTCGAAAGCAATCTCGGTGTTACTCTTCTGAAACGCAACAGCCACAGCGTTTCCCTCACTCCCGAGGGCAAGGAGTTTGTCAGTTACGCCAAGCAGCTTCTTTCTCTTCAGGCCGAGGCCGAGAATCGCCTCAGAAACATTTCCGAGGGAAGAAGGGGATACATAAAAGTTGCAATGCTTTCCAGCGCCGCAGGCTATTTCACTGTCTGCCTCGAAGAATTTCTCAAGAGGTATCCCGGTGTTCAGGTCAATGTTGACTTGCTGGAAGGCGCGGAAATGACCGCCGCTCTCGGGCAGAATAACTACGATATTTATTTCGCGCATCAGCATATGGTTCCCGAAAACGAGATAGTTGAGTACCGGAGCCTTGGAAGCAATCATCTTCATCTTTTTGTCAATAAATCTTTTATCGACTATATCGATATGAACGACTGGAGCACTCTTGCCAAGTATCACTTTGTCTCCACACCCGCCCAGGACTTTACACTTTCCGGACAGATAAACAAAATCTGTGCAAACAGAGGAATCGTTCCTGATATCATCAACTATTATAACCGCGCCGACATGGCCGTGCTTGCAATAAACTCCGGCGTGGGAATATCCATCCTCCCCCCTCACCTTAAGTATTTCTATAATTGCCCCAATGTTGTTACTCTCCCCATTGACGGCGACGATGCTAAAATCACAATGGTAGTTGCATGGCAGCGCAACACCGGCAACCCGGATGTTCAGCGTTTTCTCAGCCTCAACTCCCTCTCCGATAATATATATTTTAATCTTTACGATTAAACCTTTTTAAGCAGGACACCTGACGCGGGTGTCCTGTTTACTATATATAAATCCAATCCTTTATCACCCTATAAAAAAATCTTTTAACCATCTTGTCGGCAATAATATATAATATCCTTGTATT
>JAZUPD010000015.1:0-44688 GCA_045604985.1 Eubacteriales bacterium | reverse complement strand
AGTATTAGTTTTCCGAAACTATCACAAAATATAGGAGGATGTTTAAAAATGCCAGACTTAAACGACGATTTTACAACGATTCCCGTGGGTCAGCTCGGTCTCATCTCATTACCGGGTTGCGAAGATCTCACAAAAAAAATTGATAATTACCTTGTTGCATGGAGAGAAGAACGCGAAAGCGAACACAAGTCTACCATCGCTTTTGCAGGATACCAGAAGGAATCTTATATTCTCAATGTTGATTTCACCCGCTTTGGTACAGGTGAAGGTAAAGCAACGATTTGTGAAACTGTCAGAGGCTATGACATTTTCATTGTTTGTGATATGTTCAATTACGGCATTGAATACAAAATGTACGGCAAGACTTTCCCGATGAGTCCTGACGAACACTATGCAAATCTTAAGAGAGCTATCAGCGCAGTTGCAGGTAAAGCAAGAAGAATTACCGTAATCATGCCGATGCTCTACGAAGGACGTCAGCACAAGCGTTCTTCAAGAGAATCTCTCGACTGTGCAATGGCACTGAGAGAGCTTGAAAATCTCGGAGTTACAAATATTCTAACCTTTGATGCCCACGATCCCAGAGTTCAGAATGCAATCCCCCTCTGCGGCTTCGAAAATATCCATCCCACATATCAGATGATCAAGGCTCTCATCAAAAAGTTCCCCGATATTTCCATTGATAAGAATGATCTTATGATAATTTCCCCCGATGAGGGTGCAATGGGCAGATGTATGTATTATTCCTCAGTCCTTGGCATTGATATCGGTATGTTCTATAAGAGACGCAACTATTCCGTCGTCGTAAACGGCAGAAATCCCATCGAGGCTCATGAATATCTCGGAAATGACCTTACAGGAAAAGATGCAATCATAGTTGACGATATGATCTCCTCGGGAGAATCAATTATTGATGTTGCTCTCCAGATCAAGGAAAAGGGCGCAAAGAGGATCTTCATTTTCGAGACGTTCGGACTCTTTACCGATGGTCTTGCAAAATTTGACAAGGCTTATGAAGAAGGACTCTTTAACGGTATCTTCACAACAAACCTCGTTTACCGCACACCCGAGCTTCTCACAAGAAATTGGTACTGCGAGGTAAATATGTGTAAGTACGTGGCTTACATCATCGACACCCTCAACCATGATGCAACCATTAGTAAGCTTCTTAGCCCCATTGAGCGAATCCACAGTCTCGTTGAGCGTCACAAGGATACAAATGCACAGCAGCTCATGCTCAGCTTTGAGGATGATAACTGATTTTGGTATTTTTAAAATCCGATCTTTGGAAATTCATTCAAAGGTCGGATTTTTTGTATAGTATTACCTATTTAAGATTTCAAAAGCATTGCAAAATGTACAAAAGCATTGATGTTCCTCGCTTCTCATGTTATTCTATTCATGCCCTCGGACGGTGGCTTAAAAAATCGCCTTCGAGGAAGCAAAAATTTCAAAAACAGGAGGAGCTTCAATGCTAAAACTCAAAAAAACCCTCGCAGTGTTTCTCGCTATACTTATGGTAAGCGCACTTTCACTGACAGCGGTCATCACCTCATCGGCAAAGGATTTCAGTGACGTTGCTCCCGATAACGCATATGCGGAGCAGATAGATATGCTTTCCGATATCGGCGTTATTGTCGGCACAAGCGACACAGAATTTTCTCCAAATGAAAAGGTGACCCGTGAGCAGATGGCACTTCTGCTCTACCGCCTGATGACAGGCAAGGACAACTCAGGTAGAGTCAATACATCTCCCTTCCGCGATCTCTATGAGCCCACCTACAACGGTGCGATCTCATGGGCATATGCTTGCGGATACATTATCGGCACCTCGGCAACTACATTTGAGCCTATGGGCGGCATCACTCATCAGGATGCTCTCGCAATGATAACCCGTGCCCTCGGTCAGACGAACAGCAAAACTGATGCGGGCTATCCTTGGTCCTTTATTGACATAGCAAACCGTCTCGGTCTCAGCAAGGGTCTTGAAGGTGTTCCATACGAGCAGACACTTACAAGAGGTGAGACAGCGGCACTTCTCTACAACGCTATTACAAGCGAATACATCATCACAAAAACAGTTTCGGGAACAACAGTACCCCTTGTAACTACTATTCTCCGCTATGTTTACGGCTATGAAAGCGGCACAGCCTTCATCACAGCAACAAATAATTTTGCACTTCCCACAGCTGCAACCGTTATAAGAAATGGATATGCACAGGTCGATATCCTCTCGGATAACGGTGACGTGGATGCAGCGTATGTTAAGGCGAGCGACCTTGGCATTTTCGGCGACATGGACGACCATCTCGGTGATTCTTTCAAAGTATTTTATAAGATAAATGACAGAACAGGCATTGCTTCGATCATTGGCTCTGCAATGGAAAGTACCACTGTTAACGTAAATGCAATAACAGTTGGAAATAATAATTCTTATATCCAGATCGGTAATACAAAATATAACGTTGTTGCCTCTTATTCGGGCGGTGCAGCAACAAACTCCAATGAGCTTCTTGTTTTCGCATACGACCAGGATAACACCCTCGCTTCTATTGAAAACAATGCTGCACTCGCTTCTCTTGACGGCTTCTTTACAATAAAGCTTATCTTCGATTCAGAGTCAAGCATCGCATCCCGTGCTATCATCATGCCTCTCACCCATGCTGTTCTTGATATAAACAGCGCAGGCGAGATCAATATAGCAGATGGTGCAAAGGCTGAGGCACTTGTAGGCGGCTATGTGAACAGAGACAGCGCAAAGGATGGCGACAGAGTACTTTATTACTACAACAGTGCCACAAAGCGTCTTGTTATTGAGGAAAAGCTTTCTATCGTTAAGGGCGTTAAGGTTACAAAGCTTACTGCAAGCACTGCTGTTATCGGTGGAAAAACATACAGCCTCGGCGTTTCAGGCACAGATTTTGATGCCGCAAGCGTTGTTGGCAAGCTGACAGTTGGTGAGGTTTATGATATTACCGTTCGAGGCAATGCCGTTATCGACGCAGCACCTTCAACGAACGAAGAAACATATTCCTCCACATATCTTATCGCAATGAGCGGTGCAACTCCCGTTGTACACAAGGACAAGGTATGCTATTTCATGACTGCTAATATCGGCGGAAAGAATGTAAATGTTTATGTTACAAATTCCTCTGTACAGAATGGTGAGGTTTACCGCTATGAAACAGACAACGACGGTATTCTTACTCTCACAGCACCCGAAAACGATAAGTTTGCTCAGAGCGGCGAAATCAAGACACTTATTGACAGTGCATCCTCCGTCACCATCGAAAAGAACGGCAATGTATACTATACCCTTACAAATGGTCAGAACACAGGCAAATTCATCACAGATGAAAACACAGTTATCGTAGTAAGGAACGCTTCAGGCGTTATCTATAAGAGCGGTGCATATGCCTCCAACATCACGGTAAATGACGGCGCAAGAGTTGTTGCTGTAATGAAGGACAGCACGGGCAGCGTTGAGACCCTCAAATACCTTTATATCTCCGATGGATCTCTCGGAAGCGCACTTGATTCTTCTTCCTTCGTTCAGATCCTCCAGAATATCGGTGCCGAGCAGGTGAACGGCATAACAATGAACGTTTATACCGTTTATAGCTTTGCTTCGGGCAAGATCGAAACTCTCTATTCCTCATCTGCATCTCTCAATAACGGCACTATCTATATGCTTAACGAGGAAGGACACATTACAGAGAGCGAAAAGCAGCTCCAGAGCGGTGTTGTTACAGGTTATGCCGGAAACACCGTAACTATCGGTGAAAACACATATGTTCTCGCATCGGGCGTTATCATTTCCGAGGTAACTGTCAATGCCGGCGGCGAGTTTGTTGCAAAGACTCTTACATCCTCCGAGATCTACGGAAAGAACGTAAGCTTCGTTGCAAATGAAAACACCATCACACGCATCATAGTTAATAACTGATAGATAAAAATTGGGACTGAGCCATCGGCTCAGTCCTTTTTTATCTTTCAGGTAATTAAAAAAAGGTATTATACCTTTCACTCTCCCGGCAATTATTCTCCTTTTACGGCCTTTTTCAGCGCACGCTTGTCTGCCAACGAAAGAGCCCTCTCTTCCATATCCATGCCGGCATCATAAATACAAAGCACGTCGTAGGGAGACTCGGAATAATCCATATCCTCATTATAGTAGATGTCAACGAAAAGCCCAACGGCATCTTTCTTATCTATATTGTCAAAAACGAATTTTTTATAGGTATAAAGCCTTGTGTATGCAGTCTTTGCCTCCGCTGAAGAATAAAAACGCTCTTCCTTTAGTCTCTCGCGGTCCAAATTATCCTCTTCATCATCAGGGGTAAGATCTGTAGTCTTTACGATCGTGATATCAAAAAGCTCATTTTCCCTGTTTGGCGTCTCTGAAAGCTCAAAATCCTCTTTTAGACGGCGCAATGTGCTGTTATTATAGCGCACCGTTATCTGAATTTGATTCGCTTCGGGAATGAAAACGCAATCGGTAACAGAAAATCTTCCGGATTCTGCAAGTGCCCTTTGCTTTTGTGTTTGAAGAACAATATCACTTCCCTGCTCTTTATATAGCGAAACCAGCTTTTCATTTGCAATAAGTGGCTTTATTTCAGAAGGGTCCCCCGAAAAGAATACTCTCCATAGCATTATCACATTTATTGCAAGGATCACCAAATAAAAAAAGTATTTAATACTTTTCCCGATTATTTTTAAGACCTTTAACATCTTTAGTTCCTTTCAATGCTTTTTGCTATATTATTATAACCAAGCAAGGCTATTTTGTCAATAGAAGATAGGTTTTCATGTGATATTTACTGACAAAATCCCCCATTTTGTGTTATAATTGCAAAAACAATAAAGAAAGAATATCCGCCGTGTTTTCATAAAAGCATTTTATTTGTATTTTCATATGCTTTATGGTGATAAGCCTCTCCCTTCTGCCCTTTGCACTATTCTACCTGCCATTTTTCATCAAAAGCGGAAAAAAATTGAATTTAAATAATTTTTAAAAGAGACTGCGCCAAAATTGCTTGACGCAGTCCCTTTTTTTATATCCTTTGATAAAAACTTAATATATAAAATTATCTTACGACACGGCCTGAACCGTCGCCGCCTGCAAGCTGATTTACTTCAGAGACGGAAACCTGGTTCATATCACCCTCGATCGTATGCTTAAGACAGCTTGCCGCAACTGCAAACTCGATTGTAGACTGAGGATCCATCTCGGAAAGAGTTGCATAGATAAGTCCTGCGCCAAAGCTGTCACCTCCACCAACACGGTCAACGATATGGATTCTGTAAGAACGGCTGAAATAATAATCGTCCGTCGCCTTATCATAAAGCATAGCCTTCCAGTCGTTATCATTTGCGGAGATCGAAGAACGGAGAGTGATTGCCACCTTCTTGCATCCGAATCTATCGGAAAGCTGTTTTGCAACGCTCTTATATCCCTCGTGGTTCAGTTTGCCGCCTGTAATGTCGGTATCTGCCGCCTTGATCCCAAATACATCACTTGCATCCTCTTCGTTGGCAATGCAAACATCAACAAAGGGCATGAGTTCGCCCATAACCTGCCCCGCCTTTTCTCTTGTCCAGAGTTTCTTGCGGTAGTTGAGATCACAACTAACGGTGATCCCCTTTGCCTTTGCCTTCTCACAAGCAACCTTACAGATCTCTGCAACATTATCACCAAGTGCTGGAGTAATTCCGGTAAAATGGAACCAATCAACGCCATCGAATATAGCATCCCAATCAAAATCTTCCACAGTTGCCTGAGAAATGGAAGAGCCTGCTCTATCGTAAATCACCTTTGAAGGTCTCTGACTTGCGCCCTTTTCGAGGAAGTAGATACCAACTCTGTCGCCGCCGCGTGCGATGAATTTTGTTTCAACGCCGAACTGACGGAGAGCGTTTACACCAGCCTGACCGATATCATGTGCAGGGAGCTTTGTAACGAAAGCTGCCTCCATGCCGAAATTGGAGAGAGAAACAGCAACATTTGCCTCACCGCCACCATATGTAGCACCATAGCTTGTTGCTTGGCTGAAGCGGTAATATCCCTCGGGTGCAAGACGAAGCATGATCTCGCCGAACGTAACTATTCTTTTCATCATATTTTATCCTTTCAAAATTATCTGTAAATCTTAAAATTATTCATTATTTTACAAGATGGTAAGCAAATCCGCCGATCTCGTTTTTGAGATAAACGAACTTCATGCTTCCATCGGGAGCATAGGTAGCTGTGGACATATCAAATTCAAATCCCTTGCGAGAGAGATGATATACGGCTCTGTCAACATTGCTTGTCTTTATGGCTACGTGACCGTGTGTACCCATACCCTTACCCTTCATTATCTCAACAGCAGAGCTTGCGAAGATAGATTTTGTCCTCTCGTCTCTTGCAAAACCGAATGCTTGTTCAAGGGTCTTTGCAGAAGAGTCCGCCTCAGCCTCGTTTGCTGTGTTAACGCCGAGATGAACCATCTTGAAATCGAGCATAGTTGCAACAGCCTCCTCTGTGAGCTTCCTGATACCCTCAAAATCGCCTGCCGCGATCATATCATTCTTTACCATCCAGCTACCGCCGCAAGCGATTATTTTATTAAACGCAAGATAATCCTTAATATTTGCGGGGCCAATTCCGCCTGTGGGCATAAACTTAACTCCGCCATAGGGAGCGGACATTGCTTTTATCATTGCTATGCCACCGGAATTTTCTGCAGGGAAAAATTTAACGATGTCAAGACCAAGAGAAAGAGCCTGCTCGATGCCTGTAGGATTATTGATGCCCGGAACGATGGGATATCCCTTCGCAATGCAATGCTTCACAACATCGGGATTAAGACCGGGGCTGACAATAAACTTTGCGCCTGCTTCTGCCGCAATATCAGCCTGCTCGGGTGTAAGAACAGTGCCTGCTCCTACTATCATTTCAGGATAAGCCTCTGATATAGCCTTGATAGCATCCTTTGCCGCTGCAGTTCTGAATGTGACCTCGGCACAAGGAAGCCCTCCGTCGATAAGAGCTTTAGCAAGAGGAAGTGCATCCTTTGCATCGTCGATCTTAATTACCGGAACTATACCTATAAGGGAAAGCTCTTCTAAAACTTTGTTCATATCTTTTCTCCTTTTTAAACTTAGGGACACAAATTACCCCAGCGTATTTTTTATTCACTATAATTATACCATTTTTTTCTTCTTTGTCAATAAGAAATATGGAATAAAAGTTATATTAGAATAAATTTGCAAAATATAGTATCCGTTTTAAAAATGTTAAGCGCAACATTTTGTGCAGACGAAAAGCGACAGCAATATTTGTCTCAAAATAGTCTATTTTTGACTTGATACTTAGCATATTTTGTCTTATAATATAGTCAGATATAATTGATGTATCAAAAAAGATATTTTTTACGGAGGCTTTCATATGAAAAAGAATATTGCGGTCGTTGGTTACGGCGGTCAGGGCGGTTGGCACGCAAATCATGCACTGAAAAGCGATGTCGTTGCCCTCGGAGGCATCTTTGATATAAAGGAAGAAAGACAGCAGGTTGCAAGAGATGCAGGTATCAAGGCTTACGACAGCTTTGAGGACGTCCTTGCTGATGAGACCATTGACATCGTTGTTTGTGCGACCCCAAACGATGTTCATAGGGATATAGTTATCAGGTCACTTGAAGCCGGAAAAAATGTGGTTTGCGAAAAGCCCGTTGCGCTCTCGATTGCTGACTTCGACGATATGTGCGAGGCCGCAAAAAAGGCGGGCAAGCTTTTTACAGTCCACCAGAACAGACGCTGGGACGTTGACTTCCTTGCAATAAAATCTATTATAAACAGTGGCGAGATCGGTGAAACCATCAATATCGAATCAAGAGTTCACGGCTCAAGAGGAATCCCATCAGACTGGAGATGCCTTAAGCCATATGGCGGCGGAATGCTTCTCGACTGGGGTGTTCACCTTATCGACCAGATGCTTCAGCTCATTCCCGAAAAGATAGTAAAGATCTACTGTGAGCTTACCAATATCACAACAAACGAGGTTGATGACGGTATGCACCTGATGATGACCTTTGAATCAGGCAAGAGAGCGACCGTTGAAGTGGGAACTTACAACTTTATATATATGCCTCGCTTCTATATGCAGTGCAGAACAGGCTCTGCACTCATCGAGGATTGGCAGAAGAAATGTAAGGTTGCAAAGATGAAAGCTTGGAATGAAAAAGAAGTTCTTCCCGTTCAGACTGCGGCAGGCATCACAAAGACAATGGCACCCAGAGACGAGATTACTCTTGATACATATGAGATCGAACGTCCCGCATCAGATGTACACGATTTCTACCGCAATGTTGTAAAGGCAATCGACGGAACTGAAGAACAGCTTATCAAGCTGTGCGAGGTAAGAAGAGTTCTTCAGGTTATGGAGGCTTGCTTCAAGAGCGGAGAAACAGGTCAGGCTATACTTTTTGAAAAAGGAATTTAATATAAATAGGCTGTTTCAAATGCAAAATATGCAGCATTTGAGACAGCCTTTAATACTATTAATCTTCTTGTAATACCATTATTTGTGCAGTTTTTTACATAGCAAATGATAAATATTACATTTTGTTATAATTGCGAAGAAGCACAGAATTCAGAAATGAGTTCTGTGCTTCTTCATTTAGTCTTAATCGGTTGTTTTAGATAACATCCTAATTAAGAGCCACCCCAGGGGTGCTTTGTATTTTGGAGCTAGGAATGGGACTCGAACCCACGACCTGTTGATTACGAATCAACTGCTCTACCAACTGAGCCATCCTAGCACGAGTGTTATTATATCACATCGTAAGAAAAAAATCAAGAGTTATTTTAAATTTCTTGATTTTTTTCCTTTTTTGTGGTAAGATATATAAAAAATCATTTGGAGTTAAATATGAATTTATGTGATCTGGCAACCATTAAAAATATAATGAAGGCGTTTGGCATCCATTTCCGCAAGGAGCTGGGACAGAATTTTCTCACAAACGGCATGGTCGTTTCAGACATTGCAGACTCCTGCACAGAGGACGAACATGCTACCATTCTTGAGGTCGGTCCCGGCATCGGAGTTCTTACGAAGGAGCTTGCAGAAAGATTTGAAAAAGTCATTTCCCTTGAAATCGACAAAAAGCTACTTCCCGTTCTCTCATATACTCTTGGAGACTACAAAAATGTTGAAATTATCAACGGGGACATTATGAAAGCAGATCTCAATTCTCTTCTTACTCCGCATTTTGAAAAAGGAACTGTTTCGGTTTGTGCAAATCTTCCCTACTATATCACCACTCCAATTCTGATGAAATTGCTGGAAAGCAGACTTCCCTTTGAGGCGATTACCATTATGATTCAATCCGAGGTCGCTGACAGGATTTGTGCAAAGCCGGGAAAATCCGATTACGGCGCAATAACGGCAGTTCTTGCCTATTACGGCATTGCCGAAAGACTTTTTACCGTAACAGCAGACAATTTCGTGCCTGCGCCAAAGGTAGATTCCGCTGTTGTCAGAATAAGACTCTACAAGGAGATCCCGTTCAAGCCAAAGAGCGAAGAAATAATGTTCCGCACAATAAAGTCAGCCTTTGAGCAACGCAGAAAGACCCTTTCAAATGCTCTTTCAAGTTCCTTTGGTGAACTTACGAAAGACGAAATAAAGGATATCATCGAAGCCTGCGGACACCGCCCGGATATCAGAGGTGAACGGCTTGACATCAGCGAATTTGTGACCCTTTCCGATGCGATTCTTGATAAAATCAATGAGAAATAATTTTGTGAAAACAGCAGGCTCGAAAGCCTGCTGTTTTTATATTTTTCAGATGTTGTCATTATTCTGCGGGGGAATATTCATATTCATATTCGCCCGATTCTTTCTCGAACGCTTTGCGATTCCGACAATGATGAAAACAATTACAAGAGCTATCACCGCAAGCACGAGAAGAGTTGGCAATGCATAAACGAGTCCAACGGAGAAATCCTTACAGCCCTCTGCAAAGTCCTTCCAGCTTTCTCTGAAGGCTTCTCCGATTCTGTCGCCAAATGTCGGATCCTTTATTGGCTCGGGTGTATAGTCAATAACCTCCGCAAGCTCGATATTCACGGTAGAGAATGCTATGAGAGTATTATAATTGCGAATCCTTGCCTCATAGCTCTCGATCTCATAGCGAACATATGAAATCCTCTCCTCAAGAGTGATTATGTCTTCCAGCTTTTCTGCCTTTGCAAGCAGCTCGATAAGACGTGTTTCCTGAGTCTTCAGAGCCTCAAGGCGTGCCTCAATATCGGTATAGGTATCCGTAATGTCATCAACCTTTTCGGTCTTGCTTGTAATATTCACATAGCCGCCAATATTGCTCATGAAGGTACTAAGACTCTCTGCGGGAATACGGAGAGTGTAATTAGCACGACGGTTTGAATACTTTTCATAACTCTTACCGTAAGTATTTGACGACTGAATATAGCCTCCAAGTGCCGCTACCTCACCCTCGATCCTTGCAAGTGCATTGTCAAGCTCCTTGGTCTCGGAAACGATATTAACGGTCTTGATGATCTTTCTGCCTGAAAGAGGATCATTTACCTCGACAGTTTCAGCTTCGGGAGCTTCAGACTTGCTGTAATAGGAATTCACCACATCGGATGTCTCGACTTCGAGCATGGGCATATCATCAAAGCCCATATAACCGCCGGTGGATGCTATTCCGTTCATTGCCTCTGCTTTTGCATCATCATACATAAGTCCCTTTGATGCGCCGCAAGAAGCAAATACCGATACAAGGATGTAAAGAACCATGATGACAGAACCCATCTTCAAAAAATTACCTTTTTTTGACATAATACCGTCCTCCAAATTTTTAAATTCCGCGGACTTTATTCGATTACTTAAGCTTTGCTATCGCCGCCTTGATTCCCTCGAGCTTTTCCTTGTATTTAGCCAGCTTTTCCTTTTCTCCCTCAACAACCGCCGCAGGTGCTTTTGCAACAAATCCGGCATTTGAAAGCTTGCCCTCAAGACGGGCTATCTCGCCCTCGGTCTTTTTCAGCTCACCCTCAAGCTTTACCTTTTCCTTTTCAATATCAATGATATCGGAAAGGGGTAGGAAAATGCTTGCGGCATCTGTTACTATCTGCACAGCGTCATCAGCAGAAATAACGGAGGAATCGAAGTTCTCTGCGATCTCGACCTCGGAAGCCGATGCCAGACGGTTGAAGAATACTGCAGTGTTTTCATTAAAGGAATCGCTGTACCTTGTTGCGATATAGACCTTTGCCTTTCTTGAAGGAACGATATTCATCTCGTTTCTTCTTGCGCGAATTGCACGGATTGCGGAAATGAGTCTTTCCATTCTCTCCGCATCCTCGGCAAAGTCAAACTTCGCTGAGGAGGAGGGATAAGCCGAGATCATAATGCTCTCATCCTCATGAGGCAATGATTGGTAGATTTCCTCTGTGATAAAGGGCATAAAGGGATGAAGAAGCTTAAGTGCCACGGTGAGTACATAAGATATGACGTTCTGCGCTACCAAATTGTTCCCATTTTCTTTATCAGAAAGTCGAATTTTGCAAAGCTCGATATACCAATCGCAGAAAATATCCCAAATAAAATCGTAAATTGATGAAAGTGCAACGCCGATCTCATAGGAATCGAGTGCCTTTGCGGCTGTCTCCACAAGGTCATTGAGCTTCTTTAAGATCCATTTATCCTCAAGGGCAAGATCCTTCTCCTCGGGAAGTGTGATTTTGTCAATTGTAAGGTTCATGCGAACGAAGCGGGAAGCATTCCAGAGCTTATTTGCAAAGTTTCTTGCCGCCTCGATCTTCTCATCCGAGAAACGCATATCATTTCCGGGGGAGTTACCGGTTGCAAGTGCAAAGCGAAGAGCATCTGCGCCGTATTTATCAATGATCTCAAGGGGATCAATGCCGTTTCCGAGAGATTTTGACATCTTTCTGCCCTGTGCATCACGGACAAGACCGTGAATAAATACCGTTGAGAAAGGTTCTTTACCCATATGCTCCATTCCGGAGAATACCATTCTTGCAACCCAGAAGAAGATGATGTCATAACCTGTTACAAGAACGCTTGTGGGATAGTATTTTGCAAGTTCCTCGGTCTTGTCGGGCCATCCCATTGTGGAGAAGGGCCAGAGAGCGGAGGAGAACCATGTGTCAAGAACGTCATTTTCCTGTCTGACGGGTGCGCCGCACTTCGGACACTTGTCGATATCGGTCTTTGAAACCGTCATCTCACCGCAGGCATCGCAATAGAAGGCGGGAATTCTGTGACCCCACCAAAGCTGACGGGAAATACACCAGTCATGTACATTTTCCATCCAGTTTGTATATGTCTTTGTAAATCTTTCCGGCTCAAACTTAACTCTTCCGTCGTAAACGACCTCGAGAGCCGGCTTTGCAAGAGGCTCCATCTTTACAAACCACTGATTTGAAGTTAGAGGCTCAACTGTATTATGGCAACGATAGCAAGTACCAACATTATGAGCATGAGGAACAGTTTTAATAAGATATCCTTCAGCTTCCAGATCAGCCACGAGTGCTTTGCGGCAAGCATATCTGTCCATTCCCTCGTATTTACCCGCATAAGCGTTCATCGTTGCATCATCGTTCATAACTCTGATCTGCTCAAGGTTATGTCTCTGTCCAACAAGGAAGTCATTAGGGTCATGAGCGGGAGTTATCTTAACGCAGCCCGTACCGAAGCCGATCTCAACATAATCGTCGGCAATTACGGGAAGCTCTCTGCCAACAAGAGGAAGAATAAGAGTTTTTCCGATGAGGTGCTTTGTATTTTCATCCTCGGGATTGACAGCAACGGCAGTATCACCGAACATAGTTTCGGGACGCGTGGTTGCGATCTCAACAAAGCCGTCCTCGCCCTTTATGGGGTATTTGATATGCCAGAAATTACCGTTCTGCTCGGTGTATTCAACCTCCGCATCAGAAAGTGCGGTGATACAATGAGGACACCAGTTGATAATGCGGTTTCCTCTGTAAATAAGTCCCTTGTCATAGAGGTTAACAAAAACCTCGCGAACCGCTCTCGAGCAACCCTCATCCATTGTGAAGCGTTCTCTTGTCCAGTCGCAGGAAGCACCGAGTTTTTTGAGCTGGCTTATTATCCTTCCGCCGTACTGCTCCTTCCAGCTCCAAACTCTCTCAAGGAATTTTTCTCTGCCAAGGTCATAGCGGGTAAGACCTTCGTTTACACGAAGCTGCTCCTCGACCTTTATCTGAGTTGCGATTCCCGCATGGTCTGTACCGGGAACCCAAAGAGTGCTGAAGCCCTGCATTCTCTTATAGCGGACGAGAATGTCTTGGAGAGTTTCATCAAGGGCGTGACCCATGTGAAGCTGTCCCGTTACGTTCGGAGGGGGAATAACCACGCTGAATGCGGGCTTTCCGTCCTTGGGATCGGGCGTAAAATAGCCCTTGTCGCACCAATCTTTATAAATTCTGTCCTCAAATTCCCTCGGTGCATAGGTCTTTGAAAGTTCTGTCATGTTCATTTTTTGACCTCCTGATTTATATAAGTATTTATTATCTGCTTGTTTCTTACCATTCACATGGACAATCATAGTCCTAATAATTGCTTCTTTTTTGCTTCAAATTCTTCCGCTGTTATAATTCCCATATCCAATAGCTGTTTTAGTTTAAGTATTTCATCGGCAGCTGAAATTGAATTAGCTGTCTCTTTTTCACTGCTTTTTTTCTCGGAAATACAATTTTCAATATATTTTTTGATTTTTAAAGCTTCGTTCAACTGTTCACGATTTTTAAGTAAAATAGAATTTTCATCATAATAAGCTCCACTTGTTCCGCTTGAAGCCTTTCTATCTCCCAAAACACCGAATTGGATAAAAGTTTGCTGAACCTGAACACTTTTTATTGATTGCATGGGAATACTTTTGTTTGTTGCCATGCTGTTGCTGTAATCTCCGGGCATACTATCTTTAAGTATGAATATTTTATCATCGCAAACAACAAGCCTACCGTTTGACCCTTTAAAATCAAATACAACATTTTCCGTGCTGATATTCTCGTTAAATCTGCTGACCGTGCTTTTATGAGCATTCTTTCTGTTTATTTCCAACCAAACAATCATCATAATTCCTATAAAAAAACCAAACAATATTGTCCATATAATCCACATAAACTTTCTCCTAAAATTTTAATCGTTTAGTAAATAATACCCCGAATTTTTCACTGTTCTTTGAAAATGTCACAATAAAAAAGCGCCCGACATCCTTTTCAGGACGCCGAAGCGCGGTACCACCTGATTTCGTGCAAAGCACGCTCTCATCTGTACAAAAATACAGCTCTCTATAACGGAAGATACCGTTCAGGACTAATAGGCAAAAAAAGCCGTTCGCCGTGACCGCTCGGGGACTACTTCACCGATCATTGCCGCGGAGCTTCCACCCTCCTCCGCTCTCTATTGGCAAAAAGCATCGACTACTCCTTCCCGTCACTGCGTTTATATGCCATTGTAACACACTTTTTTCATTTTGTCAACTATTTTTTCAAATAGGGGTTTCCAAGAGGTTACCGCCAACGCTGTCAGTGAAAGTTTTGGTCAAGCTTTTTTTAACTTGCGTGGTCAAACCCTTGCGTGCTTGTCGCAGGTCACACGACCTTTTGAAAAAGGTCGACGAAAACTTTTAATCGGCAGAGTCTTCACGCACCGATAAATTCTTATTTATATTTCCAATCGGTAAAAAACAAAAATCATGCGTAAAACAACTTTTTTTGAAAAAACTATTGACAAACGATACGTTTTATGATAAAATGTCTCTCGTTGAACAATTTTGCTACTATGGCGCAGCAGGTAGCGCACGTCATTGGTAATGACGAGGTCATCAGTTCGAATCTGATTAGTAGCTCCATTGTAAACAATAAATGTAAGCCGTCATCATCGTTTGGCGGCTTATGTTTTTGTTGATAAAAATTTTTTGATTTTTCGGGAACATTTACTTCTTTCCTGCGTCTTTGGGTAAGTGGACGCATATGTCCCGAAAAAATTAAGAAAAATTATTAAGGAGAACTATTATGAAAAAGTTTCTTGCACTCATCCTTGCTTCTATCATGGTGTTCGCAATAGTTTCTTGCGGCAGCACAAATGATGCAAAGGATACAGACACAACTCTTGACACCACATCTGATACTGTCGTTGACACAGATGCTACGGTAGATACCGAATCCGCAGATGGCGGCGAAGTAGCAGGCGAAACATGGGGTCAAACGCTTCTTGGCGTTTTCAATGATGCTATCACAGCAAATCCCGCAGCAACCGCTGAGGAGCTTGCAAATGCAGTTATCACACACGAGAGCATTCTCTTCATGGGAGGCGCAATGCCCATGGAAGCAGGAGCTGAGTGGATGCCCGGCTTTACAGCTGCTCCCACAGGCTGGAAGGAATGCGTAAACTTTGGTCCTATGATGGGCTCTATCGCTTTCGTTGGATATGTTTTCACTCTTGAGGACGGCGCAGACGTTGACGCTTTCAAGGCAGAGCTTTCTGCAAATGCTGATCCCAGATGGCAGATATGCGTAACAGCAGACGAAACCATCGTTGAGAATGTTGGCAACACAGTATTCTTCCTTATGTGCCCATTCTCTAATAATCCCGACGTTCCTTCCGAGGGCGGCGACCTTTAATAGTTAAAACTTAATCACTTACCACACTCGTGTACATTACGGCGGATACGGCATTGCCGTATCCGCCATCTTATTTAGCTTTTTCATCTGTTCTTCATAATAAAAAATCGGAGGTAAATTTTAAAAGTGCTCTTTTCAAGTATAACATATCTTTTTTATTTCCTTGCGGCATTTTTGCTCATATATTTTGCAGTTCCGTTTAAGCTGAAAAACGCAGTTCTGCTTGTATTCAGCCTTCTTTTCTATGCCTGGGGCGGTGTTAAATATGCCCTCCTAATGGTCTCAGCCATTCTTATTGGCTATATTTTTGGCCTTCTTGTCGAAAAATTCAGAGCAAAAAAGGCTATCAGCCTCGCATTCACATGGGCTGCCGCAGGTACTATTCTCGCCTTTATGCTATATTTCAAATATACGAATTTCTTTATTGAAAACATCAACAGCATCTTCGGAAGCAACATCGGCTTTCTGAAAATAACCCTCCCCGTGGGTATCAGCTTCTATACTTTCCAGACAGTCAGCTATGTTATAGACGTCTACAGAGGCGTTCCCGCACAGAAAAACCTCATCGACCTTGCTGCATATGTTTCTATGTTTCCTCAGCTTATCGCAGGTCCTATCGTCCGTTACGTTGATATTGCCTCAGAACTAAAGCAAAGAATACACAGCTTTGATATGGCGTCTGAGGGCATCCGCCGATTTATGATAGGTCTTAGTAAAAAAATACTGATTGCAGACCGCCTAAGCGAGCTTTGCGATCTTCTTAAAACTACCGATGAAAAATCGGTACTGCTCTATTGGGTATACGGTATCTCTGTTGCCCTTTATATTTATTTTGACTTCTCCGGTTATAGCGATATGGCCATAGGTTTTGGTAAGATCCTCGGCTTCAAATTCCTCGAAAACTTCAATTATCCCTACATTTCAAAGAGCGCAACCGAATTTTGGAGACGCTGGCATATGTCTCTCGGATCTTGGTTCCGTGACTATGTTTATATTCCTCTTGGAGGAAACAGAGTTTCAAAATGGCGTCATATCTTCAATATTTTCGTGGTTTGGTTCCTTACGGGCTTCTGGCATGGCGCTGCATGGAATTTTATAGTGTGGGGTCTGTTCTTCGGAATTTTGCTTATCATCGAAAAATTTTGGCTCTATAAGTATCTTAATAATAGTAAAATCATCAGTCATGTTTATACGCTTCTTGCGGCTGTTCTCAGTTTTATCGTGTTCAATGCGACAGATTTGGCGGAGGCATTCACCTATATCGGTGGAATGTTCGGCGCAGGTGATATCCCCCTTGCAACCAACGAGATACTTTATCATATAAGGAGCTACGCAGTTATATTTATAATGGCTTTTGTAGGCTCAACACCTATCATAAGGAATACCGCAATGAAGCTTTCATCATCCGAAAAGCTCGGAAAGATAGTCAACATTGCAGAGCCAATATTCCTTGTAGCAATATTCCTTATCGTTGTGGCTTATCTCGTTGATGGCTCATTCAGCCCATTCCTTTATTTCAGATTCTAACGGAGGTAAGCTTTTATGAATACAAAAATTAAAAACAGAATAATTTGCATTCTTATGGCATTTATCATCTTTTCGCTTACAGCACTCTGTATCTTTATGCCAAAGGATGATTTTCTCGATGCCGAGAGGCGTCCTCCGGCGTCCTTTCCCGAATTTAATATGGAAAGCATTATGAAAGACGGAGTTGAATACAGCGACAGCTTCATGTCAAAATTTGAAAAATATGCCATCGACGCCTTTCCATTCAGGGACGAATTCAGAACTCTTAAAGCTATTTTTTCAAATTATATCATGCTTCAAAAGGAAAACAACGGTATTTATTTTGCAGACGGCTATGCTTCAAAGCTTGATTATCCCTTAAAGGATGAGATGACAGACCATGCCGCATCAAGATTTGAATTTATTTATAAGACCTATCTTGAAGGCAAGACCGACAACATTTATCTTTCCGTTATCCCCGATAAAAACTATTTCCTTGCGGAGCCGAACGGCTATCCCAGTGCTGATTACGACAAGATGATATCAGACCTTTGCGAAAAAACCGATTTTGCAGATTATATAGATATTATCCCTCTCCTCTCGATCGGTGATTATTATAAGACCGACACACATTGGAAGCAGGAAAATATCGAAGATGTAACAAATGCGCTGCTCTTAGGAATGGGAGCAGAGGCAACAGGAGAGCATACAGTAAATACACTTGATAATCCCTTCTATGGCGTTTATTACGGTCAGTCTGCCCTCCCCTTGCCCCCCGATACCATTAAATATCTGACGAATGAAACGATAGATTCCTTTAAGGTGACCATTGCCCATCCCACTACCTCAAAGCCTATCGCCTCTGAGATCTATAATATGGAAAAGGCGTATGGTAAAGACCCTTATGAAATGTTTCTCTCGGGCGCAACACCTTATGTTGTGATCGAAAATCCCAACGCTGACACCGACAAGGAGCTTATCCTATTCCGCGACTCCTTCGGAAGCAGTATCGCACCCCTTCTTGCCGAAAGCTATGCAAAGATAACGGTGATTGACATCCGCTATGTTCCAAGCTCCTATCTTGGAAATATGGCAAGCGTTTTCGGCTATGATTTCGAAAATGCAGACGTGCTTTTCCTTTACAGCACACTTGTTCTTAACAGCAGTAAAATACTGAACTGATAATAAAAGCACTCGTTTCCATGGCGGTTTTTTGCGGTCAAAGGAAACGAGTGCTAATTTTTTCAATTTAATTCATCCCCGTGAATAATCGAACGAAAAAATGTAAATATTCAAAATCACAGATATAAATTACCGCTCAAAACGCCAAAAAGCACTTAAAAATGCTTGATTTTTGTGATATTTACAGTTCGTTAATAAAATATCTCAAAATTCTTATTGACAAAATGAAAATTATATGGTAAATTTTTAATGTCGATTAGCACTCGGCTTATATGAGTGCTAAAAGATTGTTGAAAGGAGGGACTTCACTTATGTGCAGGAATGAGCTGAGCGAACGCAAAAAACTAATTCTAAAAGCTATTATTGAAGCGCATATCGAAACGGGTGAGCCGGTAGGCTCAAAGTATCTCACGGAAAATAAGCAGATAAATTGTTCCTCCGCCACCATCAGAAACGAAATGTCAGAGCTTGAAGCACTTGGGTATCTGGAACAGCCTCATACGTCCTCGGGAAGGATACCATCGGACATGGGATATAGATTTTATGTTGACTCCCTTGCCGACAGCTACGCTAAGGCAAATGCCGACCTTGTGGGCATGAGTGATCTGATGAAGGTTAAAATGCATGAGATAGATAAGGTTCTCGAATCAGCCTCAAAGCTGGCATCCTCTCTTACGAATTATACGGGAATCGCTATCAAGCCCCGTCCTGCGGCGGCATTTATCAGCAGATTTGAGATAATTTATCTCGACGAGCATAATTTCATCGTTGTTATGCTCACCTCTATTGGAAACGTGAAATCTCGAAGCATCGTAAGCGAGAACGAAATAGACAGAAAAAATGCTGATAGCATATCCGATAGCCTTAACGCCTGCTTTGCGGGACTTTCGGCAGATAGGATAACCCTTCCCATCGTTATGAAATTCGAGGGAATGATGAACGAATATGCTTCTCTTGCCGGAACGCTCATCAAAAGCGTTTATGAGGTCATGAACGAGATAAACGGAGGCTCTCTCCGCTATTCGGGAATCGACCATTTGCTTCAGTATCCCGAATTTTCAGATATGTCCCGCTTCAAGGAGCTGCTTGGTGCTCTTGAAAATCAAGATGATATCCTTAATATGGTCTCGAATAGCGATAAAGAGGATATAAGCGTCTATATCGGTTCGGAAAGTCCTCTCAAGGTAATGAACAATTCATCTATCGTCTTCAAGGCAATAAAAGACAAGGACGGAAAAACCGTGGGTGCTATCGGAGTTATAGGACCGACCAGAATGGACTATGCAAAGGTGCTTTCCACCATCTCGTCCATCAGCGGAAATATTTCAAGTATGCTGGATGGCGGAAGCACACATATCAAAAATGTAAATAACCTTTTAGGAGAAGGAGAAGATAATGGCTGACACAAAAATGTCCGAAAAAAAGCTTGAAGAGACTCTAAACGAGCTTGAGCTTGACAAAGAGGACGAAGGAACAAATGAAGAAAAGAAAAAATCGAAAAAAAGTCCTGAAAGCACGTTGAAAAAGGAGCTTGAAGAAACAAAAAAAACTCTGGAGGAAGCGCAAAAGGCACTTGAGGACTCAAATGCAAAGTATCTTACGATGCTTGCGGAATACGATAACTTCAGAAAAAGAAGTGCCTCGGAGAAGGAACGCACATATTCCGATGCAAAGGCAGATGCACTCTTGCAGATACTTCCCGTAATCGACAATCTTGAAAGAGCAACGACATATGGCGGCGGTAATGCAGAAAATGTTGCAAAAGGTCTTGAAATGACTCTCCGCAGTTTTGGAGAAGTTATGAAAAAGCTTGGAGTTAATGAGATAGAGGCACTTGGAAAGGTCTTTGATCCCGAGCTTCACAACGCAGTATTCCATGTAGATGATGAAAACTACGGCGAGCAGGAGATAGTTGAGGTCCTGCAAAAGGGATACACAATCGGAGACAAAGTTCTCCGCTATGCCATGGTCAAAGTGGCAAATTAATTTGTAAACAATAAAATCTATAATATTTTTTGGAGGAAAAAATCATGGGAAAAATCATAGGAATAGATCTTGGTACAACGAATTCTTGCGTTGCGGTATTTGAGGGCGGCGAGCCTATCGTCATCCCCAATCCTGAAGGAGCAAGAACAACCCCCTCTATCGTCGCTTGCTCAAAAACAGGCGAGAGAATGGTAGGTCAGGTTGCAAAGCGCCAGTCTATCACAAACCCCGACAGAACAGTCAGCAGTATCAAGCGCGAGATGGGTATAAATTATAAGGTAAATTTTGATGATAAAGAAAGAACTCCCCAAGAGATCTCAGCAATGATCCTTCAGAAGCTGAAGGCAGATGCAGAAGCATATCTGGGTACACCTGTAACACAGGCTGTTATCACAGTTCCCGCATACTTCACAGACGCACAAAGACAGGCAACAAAGGATGCTGGCCACATTGCGGGTCTTGAGGTTCTTCGTATCATCAACGAGCCTACTGCCGCTGCTCTTGCATACGGCATGGATAAAGAAAACGATCAAAGGATCATGGTTTTCGACCTTGGCGGCGGTACATTTGACGTTTCCATTCTCGAAATTTCCGACGGTGTTTTCGAAGTTCTTGCAACAAACGGCGATAACCGTCTTGGCGGCGACGACTTCGATGCCAAGGTCATCGACTGGATGGCAGAGCAGTTCCTCAAGGAAAACGGCATCGACCTTCGTAAGGACAAAACAGTTCTTCAGAGACTCAAAGATGCGGCAGAGAAGGCAAAGATCGAACTTTCGGGCATGACTAGTACGAATATCAACCTTCCTTTTATTACAGCAACTCCCGAAGGTCCTCTCCACTTTGATACAACTCTCACAAGAGCAGAATTTGATAGGATCACAGCAGATCTGGTTGAGAGAACAATGATCCCCACAAAGAAGGCAATGACAGATGCGGGCATCAGCGCATCACAGATTGATAAAGTTCTTCTGGTCGGCGGTTCTTCAAGAATTCCCGCAGTTCAGGAAGCTGTTAAGAAGTTTACGGGCAAAGACCCCTTCAAGGGCATCAACCCCGATGAGTGCGTTGCCATAGGTGCGGCAATTCAGGCTGGCGTTCTCGGAGGAGAAGTAAAAGACCTCCTCCTTCTCGATGTAACACCCCTTTCTCTCGGTATCGAAACTCTCGGAGGCGTTTTCAACCGCATTATCGACAGAAATACAACCATACCCGTAAAGAAGAGTCAGGTTTATTCCACAGCAGCAGACGGTCAGACCTCCGTTGAGATCCATGTTCTTCAGGGCGAACGTGAAATGGCAGCCGGCAACACAACTCTCGGCCGCTTCAAGCTTGACGGTATTCCCTCCGCTCCCCGCGGAGTTCCCCAGATCGAGGTTACGTTTGATATCGACGCTAACGGTATCGTTAATGTAACTGCAAAGGATCTCGGCACAGGCAAGGAACAGCATATCACTATTACAAGCTCAACGAACATGAGTGAGGCTGATATAGAAAAGGCTGTTAAGGATGCAGAGAAATTTGCAGAGGAAGATAAGAAGCAGAAAGAAGCAGTTGATGCAAGAAACCATGCTGAAAGCCTTATTTTCCAGAGTGAAAAGAGCCTTGGTGAGCTTGGCGACAAGGTTACCGAGGAAGAAAAAGCTCCTATAAAGGAGGCTATCGAAAAGCTTCGCACAACCCTTCAGGGTACAGACACAGAAGCAATCAAGGCTGATACAGAGGCTCTTGAAAAATCCTTCTATGCGATCTCCGAAAAGCTCTATCAACAAGCTCAGCAAGCTCAGGGTGGCGCAGGCTTTGATCCTAATGCCGCAGGCAATGCACAGGGAGGCGACGGCACATATTATGATGCCGATTTCGAGGATAAAACAGGCGACAATAAGTAATTATAATTACTCGTAATTTAATATATGCGGAAAAGGGATTTTTGCAAAAAACGCCCTTTTCCGCTTACCCATTTTAATATTGAGGACATAAATAATGGCAGATAAAAGAGATTATTATGAGGTGTTGGGGCTTGACAAAAGCGCAGACGATGCATCAATAAAAAAGGCTTACCGTTCACTTGCAAAAAAGTATCATCCAGACCTCAATCCCGGCGATAAGATCGCTGAGGAGAAATTCAAAGAGGTAAACGAGGCTTATGCCATCCTTTCCGACCCCGAGCAGAAGGCGAAATACGACCAGTTTGGTCATGCGGCATTTGACCCCGCAAGCGGAGGCTTTGGCGGCGGATTTAGCGGTTTTGGAGATTTTGGTGATATTGGTGATATATTCAGCTCCATGTTCGGCGGTGGCTTTGGCGGCTTTGGCGGTTCTTCAAGGAGAAGAAACGCTCCCGTACAAGGCGACGATATCGGAGTTCATATAACCATCTCATTTGAGGAGGCTGCTTTCGGAACAAAGAAGGAGATAACCTATAACAGAATACAGAAGTGTCCTGATTGCTCCGGCAGCGGTGCTGCAAAGGGAACAAGCCCCGAGACCTGTTCAAAATGTCAGGGCTCGGGTCAAATGCGCATTACACAGCGCATGGGAGGAATGGCTTTTCAGACCACCACCACCTGCACCGGCTGTAACGGTAAAGGTACTATTATCAAAACCCCTTGCTCAAACTGTAACGGCAAGGGTATGATAAAGGTCTCAAAGAAACTGGAGGTCAATATCCCCGCAGGTATTGACGACGGAGAACGAATCGCTCTACGCAGTCAGGGCTGTGACGGAAGAAACGGCGGTGGAACAGGCGACCTTATACTCAGCGTCAATGTTAAAAAGCACAGTATTTTTGAGCGTGATGGCTATGATATATATTGTGAGGTTCCGATAACGGTGGTTGAAGCCACCCTCGGCGCAGAAATCGACATTCCAACCCTTGAAGGAAAAGTGAAATTCAAGATCCCCGAGGGAACACAGCCAGGCACAAGATTTTCTCTTAAGCAAAAGGGAATAACCATGGTAAATTCACAGCGCAAAGGCGATCTATATTTCGATGTGAATGTTGAAATACCGAAAAATCTCTCTGAAAAGCAGAAGGATATTATGCGTTCCTTTGCCGATGAGGTGGGCGAGGGCAATTACGCAAAAAGAACGGGATTTTTCAAAAAAATATCAACTCTGTTCAAATAAATTCAGATAAGAGTTTGTCGGAGAGTTATGGGTACGCTATCAAGTAAAAGTTTTGGTCAAGCTTTTTCAAAATCTTCCGAGAGCCGACAACATTGTCGGTAGCTACGCAGAAGCGAAATCACTCAAAAGCGTCGTTTTTCCGTATAAACGGCGACAAGCGTACATCCGCTTGACCACGCCGCATTTTGAAAAAAGCCGATCAAAACTTTCCATAGACAACGCCCTCACAAAATCCCCGACAAACGCCTATTTAACGCACCAAATTCATCAAAGATCGCAAATAAAGCGAATAACTAAAAAGGAAGGTAAAAGCCTTGGAAAATACGAAGGATTGGACTCAACTCCGAATAACCGTTAAGCTGGAGCTGCTCGATGCCGCAACTGCAATTATGAGTATGATAGATAACAACCTTATGATAGAGGATTACAGCGATATAGACCTAAAAAGCGTTTACAGCGATCTTATTGACGAGAGCTTACTGAATGCCGATAAGACCATCGCATCAATTTCGGTCTTTATCCCCTGTGAAAAAAGCCCAACAGACGCAATTGCTTTTCTCCGCGAGAGGTTTGCATCCGAGAATATTGATGCAAAATTCGAGCTTATAGGAGTAAACGAGGAAGACTGGGCAAATGCATGGAAGGCATATTATAAGCCGATCCGCATTGGAAAGCATATGGTGATAGTTCCCGCATGGGAGCATTTTGAACCGCTACCCGATGATATAGTTATCCGCATGGATCCCGGAATGGCATTTGGCACGGGAACTCACGAAACCACTCGTCTGGTTATCGAGCTTCTTGAAAAATACGTTAAAAAAGGTCAGAGAATGCTCGATGTCGGAACGGGAAGCGGAATCCTCGCCATCTGTGCATCGAAGCTGGGAGCCGACCATTGTGAGGCTTATGATATCGACCCTGTTGCGGTGAGAGTCGCAAGAGATAATATTGCCGAAAGCGGTCAGAAAAATATAACGTGCGAGGTTTCCGATCTTCTTAAGCAGGTTTCACTTGAGGGAGGACGGTATGACCTTGTAACGGCAAACATCGTTTCGGACGTTATTATAAGAATGGCCCCCGATATCGGAAAATATATGAAGAACGAAGCTCTCCTTATCGCTTCGGGAATCATCACCGAGCGCAAGAATGAGGTTCTGGAGGTTCTTCTTGCAAACGGCATGACACTTGTTGAGATAGTTGAAGATAACGGATGGTGTGCAATCGTCGTTAAAAAATAAAATTGTCAAAGGAATATATAAGAAATAGGCTAATAAAGCAAAAATCAAAAATCGCAAAAAAAACAGCGAAACGTAAGGGTTGAGAAAAAGTGGAGATAGCAGAAAAAAGCACGTCAACATATACTATAAATAAAGAGATTTTTATTCATCTTACCCCTTCCGTGGGGCGTGACAGCGATTTTAAGAAAAAATACCTTTATGAGGAAACAAATGAGCGATCTTAAAAATAAGAAGCTGTTCCTTTTCGACATGGACGGCACCATCTATCTTGATAACGACCTTTTTGACGGAACTCTCGATATGCTGGAGTATATCAAAAAAATCGGCGGAAAATATATTTTTTTCACCAATAATTCTTCAAAAAGCGTTGAAAAATATATCGAAAAGCTTGCAAGTCTTGGTATAGAATCCACGGCGGATGATTTCTTCACCTCTACAAATGCAACGATTATTTACCTTGATAGTCATTCATATAAAAAGATATATGCTCTCGGAACAAATTCATTTAAGGAGCAGCTTCGTAACGCTTCCCTTCCCATCACAGATGTGCTTGAGGATGATATCGACTGTCTGCTAATGGGCTTTGACACCGAGCTTACCTTTAAAAAGTTGGAGGACGCCTGTATACTTCTTGGCAGAGGAGTTGATTATATCGCAACCAACCCCGATCTGGTCTGCCCCACATGGTATGGCTATGTCCCCGACTGCGGTTCTGTCAGTACCATGCTTTATAATGCAACAAAACGCTTTCCAAAATTCATTGGCAAGCCGGAACCTGACATGGCACTCCTTGCGATGGAAAAAACAGGCTTCCGAAAAGACGAAACAGTCCTAATTGGCGACCGTCTCTATACGGACATTGCCTGCGGGGTGAATGCAGGAATAAGCACCATACTCGTACTCAGCGGAGATGGGAAGCTCAAAGACCTTGCCGAAAGCGAAATCAAGCCCGAATTTGTATATGAAAACATTCGCAAGGTATATGAAGAAATAAAAAAATGAGAAAAGGTATGTCCTTTTCTCATTTCATTTTATCAAAAAACAACAGGAGATATGCTTAAAACCATATCTCCTGTTGTTTCAGATAATTGGTAGACAAAATTAAACGATCTGTTCCTTAACCTTAGACGCCTTACCAACCTTCTTACGGATGTAGTAAAGCTTAGCACGTCTAACCTTACCGCTGCGAATGATGTCAACCTTAACTACATTGGGTGAATGTACGGGGAAAGTCTTTTCAACACCAACGCCATAGGAAATGCGTCTTACTGTGAAGGTCTCCGAGATTCCGCCACCATGCTTTGCAATGATCGTTCCCTCGAACATCTGGATTCTCTCTCTTGTACCCTCGACGATTTTGTTGTGAATTCTGACAGTGTCACCGATATTGAGAACGGGCGCTGTCTCCTTCAGCTGCTCATTTGTAAAAGCCTTAATAAGATCCATTTTTGGCTCCTCCTTATAATCCGGATGTTCTTGCCGAGCATTAGGCAGAGGACCACCCTTAATTCATATGCAAAATGTGCATAACACGGGTATTATACCACACTTTTTTCCATTTTGCAATAGTTTTTTAAAAATTTTTGAAATTATTTTTTTTGCTACCTAAAATACTGCTAAAAACCGTTTTGACCGACGCAAACAATGCCCCGAAATTGATTGCGGCGATGGCAATGACAGAGCAGATGCCAAAGAGCAACCAGAGCTTCACTTCCATGAGCATCGTAATGCACTGAAAGGCAACGATTATGGTATTGAGCAGAACCACGATGGGTCTGGTGCTGAATCTTTCATATCTTTGGGTGTCGACGGCACGAATTATATACACGATGATGTAGCAGGCAAGGGTCGCCATTGCCGCCCCCTGTGCACTGTATTTGGGGATAAGCAGAAAATTGAGAATTATATTGGAAAGCGCACCGATAAGGGCGGTCACAAAAGAATTAACCGACCTTTTATGCTTTACATAGACGCTTGACATAAATGTCACGAGGCTTGAAAATACGGTTGCAAAAATAAGGACAGGCATATACTGCCAAGCCTCGTAATAGCTTGAATCGAGAAGTATTTGGGTAAAAATTTTCGAAAAAAGAACCAGGCATGATGCACCAAAAAAGACGATGGACTGAAAAAAATCAAAGACTCTTGAGAAAAATCTGCATCTTCCCTCGTCATTTCCGTCCGTAACCGCAGAATACTGCCAAGCCTCACTGAAGATACCCGAAACGAGAATAAGGAGCGTAGGGACCTTAAATGCCACCGCATAAAGCCCGTTTATAGCGTCGCCATCAAAATAAGCTATCATATATCTGTCAGCAACATTCGTTATCCACCAAAAAACAGTAGTTGGGATCATGGGCACGCTGTATTTTATCATTTTGCTGAGAATTATTCTGTCAAAGTTTTTTGGAGCAAGATATCTCCATAGACCTTCCTTTACATAGAGAAAGATCGTCATAAATGTGTCTGAGAGAATAACAGAAAGGACGTACCCAAGAATCCCCATATCAAAGATCAGAAGGAAGATGAGATTAAGGGCAATGGTTAGAGCCGTGCAGATTATTCCCTGAATTGAAAAAAGCTTTGTTTTTCCTTGGCCGCGAATGAAATGAGCCGCAGAAAGATGAAAATTAGAGGAAATAACATAAAGAGGTATAAGCCATGAATATCCCTCGAAAAATCCCGTCACGTTAAGCACGGGTATAAGCGCAAGTGCAATGACAGATCCTATGGCGATCATCACAATGCTTACGCAAAATACACTTTCTGTTTCGCCTTTTTCAGCGTCGATGGCGAAACGGAATATTGCATCCACCATACCCACTGCAAGGAGCGGAAGAAGCAAATTTGCCGTTTGTGAAATCAGATCTGCGGTACTGTATTCGGATGGAGAAAGACAGCCCGTATAGAGAGGTAAGAGCAGATAGACTAGCACCTTTGAGGCGAGCGTGCCTATGCTGAGTATTGCAGTGTTTGAAACTAATTTTTTATATTTGTCCATTTTGTACCTGCTTCATTTAATATATATCAATATGTTATCACATTTTTATTTTTTTTTCAATAGAGTTTTTAAAAAACAGAAAAAAAACCGTAAAACATGGTAATATTATATCAAAGATTTGACATTTATATTTGTTTCCCTTGCCACTGATCTAAGCAGTGGCAAGGGAAACAAACCCCATATAGCTAGATAATAAAGGGCTGATTTGCACACGCAAATCAGCCCTTTTGTTTAAACTGAATTTGTCAGATCACTCAAAAAGAATGAAAATTACAGGGGTCAATTATTTAATTACCTCGATAGCAGTATTCCATTCGCAAATTGATTTCATGAGCTTGTTCCACTGTATGACGCTGAGGATCCTTTCCTCACCGTAAGTGTCAATAAGCTCTTCTTCCGTCATTTCGTACTGAACGCAATATTTTGCAAATTCCTCTGCACGTTCCTCATCCGTTATTTCAAGATTTTCAGCTTTTACGATGGAGTATATAACGATATCCTCTTTAATATAGCTCTCGGCATACTGCAAAAGCTGTTCATCTGTCTGACCCACATATTTTTCGAGAAAATCCTCATATTTCATTCCCTGCTGTGCGGCATATGCTTCATAATTTGCGCGGTTGAGCCAATAAAGTGAGTTTATTGCCTCTTGAGGAAGATCTACAACAGTAATATCTTCCATTATCATATTCCAAACGTCCTGTGCAAGGGTGTCCATTACATTTTTTTCTCTCTCGTCCTCAAGCTGCGCCTTAAAATACACCTTGAATTCGTCAACAGTGCTGCAGCCTTCACTTCCGTAATGTTCGCTGACAAAGGTATTATCAAGCTGTGGGGTTATGGAGTCTCCTACGATATAGTGAATAGTAACTGTGAATACAGTGAGCTTACCCGCAAGACTTTCATTATGATAATCCTCGGGGAAGGTTACCTCATAAGAAACTGTTTCGCCGGGCATAACATCATACATTCCGTCAGTAAATCCGGGAATATATCCGCTATTTGCCGTAAGATTTATTTCCACATTCTGTGCAGAGCCTCCCTCAAAGGCAATTCCGTCAAGTGTACCAACATAATCAACGTAGATCTTATCGCCCTCAGCCGTCTTTCTGTCCGTGATCTGCGAGGGAACGGCTTTCTCCTCAAGAAGCTTCTCAATACGCTCATTCAGGTATGCTTCATCGACCTTATATGTTGTAATCTCCGTCTCAAAGCCCTTATATTTTCCGAGTGTGACATATTTTGTGAGGTCCTCACTCATATAGTCCATCTGATAGTTGATGTCTACTCCTTCCGGAACAAAATCCTCCGGCTTTGCATCCTTGTTTGCAACGATGCTTTCAGCAGAACCCTGTGTATCTGTTACGTCGGTCGTCTGAAGTCCTTTGTCTATGTACTCGGAAAGCTGGCATGATGCAAAAGAAAATGCCAGTATCAATGCTAAAAAGATAAATGTGATTTTTTTGAAATTCATTCTGAATTTTCCTCCGTGATATATAGCCTAAAATATATTGGGGAACCATGCACCCGAACATTGATAAGTATAACACAAAAATCCGCAAAAATAAATAATTTTCGCATATTATTTACAATTAAAACAATCAAATACTTAAAAGCTTCGTTATAACATGATTTTCGTGTATCTTCAATAAGAATTTTTTTATTTGAATAATGCAAACAATAAAAAATTTCTTCTTTGGATTTTTTCGAATATCGTTTAAAATAATACCTGATTTCATTTATAAAAAAGCATGTCCCGCTTCCCTTACGGCAAAGAATCGGATCACGCTTTTGCTATTAAATTTTTCCGTTACCCGCAGCCTTCACCTTATCACACACAGCCTTCACACAACGCTCCAATGACATATCAGTACAATTTACCGTTATATCCGCATATTTTTCATAGAGAGGTGCTCTCTCAAGGAAAAGCGATGTAATGGTACTTCCCTTTTCCATTGCGATCCCTCGGGTGGTGATATTGTCGATCCTTTTTTCTATCTCCTCGGGAGAGAGCTTCAGATAAACGGCAATTCCGTTTTTCTTGAGATTTTTCATACCGTCATGGCAATAGATCGCACTTCCGCCGGTGGCAACGACGGTATTATCACAGGAAAGTTCACTCAAAATCCTGTTCTCCCGCATTTTGAAGCCTTCAAGACCGTATTCATCTATCATAGCACGAAGGCTCGTGCCGTATTCATTCTGCAAAAGAAGGTCGGTGTCGGTAAAATGATATAAAAGGGATTTTGCAAGTAAAACACCTATCGTGCTTTTGCCGCACCCGGGCATTCCAATAAGAATTATGTTCATTTTTTCTCCAAGATCAAAGGTTTCTTCTGCCTTCAAGAGCTCTGTAAAGGGTTACGGCATCGGCATATTCAAGATCACCGCCAACGGGTATTCCGTATGCAAGACGGGTAACGACTAGTCCCGCAGGCTTGAGAAGCCTTGAAAGATACATCGAGGTCGCTTCGCCCTCAACGGTCGGGTTGGTGGCAATAATAACTTCCTTGACTTCACTATCTTCACAGCGGGAAAGAAGCTCCTTGATCTTCAGTTTTTCGGGAGTAACGCCGTTCATTGGCGAAATAACGCCTCCAAGAACATGATAAAGCCCATTATATTCCCTAACGTTTTCAAGAGCTATAACTGCCTTTGCATCCTCGACTACGCAAATGACCGATCGGTCTCTGGATTCATCCGAACATAGGTCGCACCTATCTTTATCCGTCAGATTCTGACAGATAGGACAAAGATGTATCTTCTCTTTTGCTTCGATTATGGCAGAAGCAAAATCTTTCGCTTCATCCACCGACATATCAAGGACAGAGAATGCCAAGCGCATTGCGGTCTTTCTGCCTATTCCCGAAAGCCTGCCAAACTGTTCCGCAAGCTTTTGAAGCGGCTCAATATAATCAGCCATCAGAAAAGACTCGGCATTCCGAGGCTGCCTGTTACCTTCTGCATCTCTGCGGCATTGGTTTCCTCAACTCTCTTTATCGCCTCATTTACTGCTGCAACCAGAATATCCGAAAGTGTTTCAACATCATCGGGGTCAACGATCTCAGGCTCGATATTTATGCTGAGTATCTCTTTTTTACCATTTATCTTGATGGAAACGACACCTCCGCCGGCGCTGATATCATATTCCCTTTCGTCAAGATCAGCCTGAAGCGCTTCCATATCTTCTTGCATCTTCTGTGCCTGCTTAAGCATCGCCTGCATATTCTGCGGTCCGCCGCCTATTCCCTTTGGTATGTTTGCTTTCATTTTTCAGTCCTCCGAATTTGAATTGTAATCATTTATTATTTCGTCCAAATTTTCTCTGCCCTCGTCGATGATATCATTTTCATGTGACACCTCAAACTGAATATTAGCCTCTGTCAGCGGGCGTTTTTCATAGGCAGAAAGAACCTTTACGAGTGTTTCAAGGGTGCTTTTTCTTGATGTAAGCATCAATTTTGAAAAATCGCTTTCAAGTCTCATCACGATATTTCCGTTTTCTGTGCGGTATATCCTGGAGCTTTTGAGAAATCCCGTAAGACTCCGGTCATCTCTGCAGATCTTATCCACCGCCTCTGCCCAATAGGTAAGAGCTCGCTTTTTCCCAACGGACTCTGTCTTGGAAGATGGCTCGGCTTTTTCTTCTGCATCGTTTTTCAAATTTCGGTCACTCCCCGCTTTAGTCTCTGCCTTTGGAGATGCATGAGATAGTACCGCAGTATTATGAGGTGCATATAGTCCCGCATCGAGCCTGTCCTCAATTGCGGCGATCCTTGAAGAAAGTGCCTCTCCCGATGTATCAAGTGCCTCGTCGCACATTCTTATAAAGGCCATTTCAGAAAGAAGACGGGCAGATGAAACAGATTTTTGTATCTGTGCATAAGTCTGGTCCAAAATCTTGCAATGATATATGATCGTTTCCTTTTTGAAAAGTGCAGCGACCCTTTCGGTCTGGTTCATTTCGCTTTCGGTAAAATCAAGATATTTTCTTGCATCCTTCGATGTCTTTATCACAAGCATATCTCGATAGAATGACAAAAGATCCTGAATAAACACAGTTATATCCTTTGAGGATGAAACGACCTCGGCAACTGTTGCAAATATCTTCTCGTGATCCTTTTTATATATCGCCTCAATAAGACAAGCCGTGCTGTCCCTGTCGCTGACTCCAAGTAAATCTGCCACGAGAGCCTCGGTTATATGCTGTCTCGCACCCGCACAAAGCTCAAAAAGGCTAACAGCATCTCGCATTCCACCCATTGCCAGTCTGGCAATGAGCTGAGCCGCACCGCAGTCAATGCCAATCCCCTCGTTTTCTGCTATTTTGAGCAGTCTTTCGGTTATATCGGGAATTGATATCCTTCTGAAATCGAATCGCTGGCAACGGGATATTATAGTTGACGGAAGCTTATGAAGCTCAGTGGTTGCAAGGATAAAAATAACATGCGCCGGAGGCTCTTCAAGAGTCTTAAGCAACGCATTAAAGGCACTTGTGGTGAGCATATGGACCTCGTCTACGATATAGATCCTATATTTGAGCATCGTAGGAGAATAGATGACCTCGTCTCTTATCTCTCTGATATCGTCAACTCTGTTGTTGGAAGCCGCATCCATTTCAAGCACATCTGCGGTACTTCCCTGCTCGATCGCAATGCAGGAAGGGCATTTTCCGCATGGGTTTCCATTCACGGGTGCTGTGCAGTTGACTGCCTTTGCAAGGATTTTTGCACAGGATGTCTTTCCGGTTCCTCTTGAACCGCAAAAAAGATAGGCATGAGAATTTTTCCCGTGCTCACATTCATATCGAAGAACAGACGTGATATGCTCCTGCCCCACAACATCATCAAATGTGGTAGGACGCCATTTTCTATATAAAGCCTGATGCAAAAATATCCCCTCCGTTCTATAAAAATCAAGCTGCAAAATAAGACCATACACCTTAAGATCGAATCTCGGAGAAACGCACATTCCGTCTCTTCTGCTCAAAGCAGGCTACCTTGCGGCACATCGAAGACACTGCTTAATGCTGCTTGGTTCCCCACCTGACATGGTTCACAGCTTTCGATCGCGCAAGACCCACTTCTCAACACAGAAGATGGCGTTGCCACGCAACTCGTTGACCCTCAAAAAAGGGATTCACCCCTGCTGTAGCGGATTTCAGGTTCAGGGCTCCGCTAAATCCCCGGCTAGTATGGCCTTATTTCACAGCTTGTAACTGTAGCAGCGCAAAATGCGCTTATTATTGTATATTATAACAGATTTTATCTCACAATGCAAGAGTTTTTCAAAAAATAACGATAATTATAAAATGATTCAGTACTCTCACAAAAGTTCTGAGCACTTTTTAGGCAATAAGCAACGAGCGTCGGGGTATCCGGCGCTAAAAAAGGAAGCAGAAAACAAATTCCGCTCCCCTTTATCTCTCTTATTCTTTCTTTGTTCTGTTTTTATTGTATTCCGAGTGAGGATTTACGATCTCGCGCCAGTCAAGGTCTCCTCTTTCAATAGCGCAAATAAGCACCTCTGCGGTTGCAATGTTAGTAGCAACGGGTACGTTATGTCTGTCGCACATACTGAGCAGTTCAAAATCCTCTTCGTCATATGTTACCGACGGGTTTGTTCCTCTAAAGAAAAGTAAAATATCTATCTCATCGTATGCAATTCGAGAGGCGATCTGTTGTTCTCCGCCGTGTTCTCCGGTCATAAGCTTTTCTATTTTAAGTCCGGTGGCCTCGGAAATATATTTAGCCGTTATACTTGTTGCACATAGATTATGCTTACTAAGTATGCCGCAATAAGCTATACAAAACTGTGTCATCAGTTCTTTTTTGGTGTCGTGTGCAATAATGGCAATTTGCATCAGATTCATTCCTCTCTTTGTCTAAGTTTGATTTGTTTTTCAGCTTTCAAGCAATTCCCTGCGTTTTTTGCCTCCATAGACCTTTTTTAGAAGAGGCACACCTCCGCCTTCAAGTCTTGCGGCAATATTGGCAAACGAACTTAATATCCGCTTCATATTTTTGTTTTCAATCTCTCCGCAAAGCTTTCCGAATTCCTGTGAAAGCGAAAGCTCATATTCATAAGGCACTATTCCCAAAAGGCGGGTGTGCGTCTTATCAATAAGCTCATTTATTCCCGTTCTGAGACCGTTTTGCACCGCATCGGCATCAAAACCGTTGACTATAAGTCTCTGATCGGCAACGCCGAACCTATCAAGCGTCATTCCGGTTCTTTCCGCCGCTCTTGCAGCAGTGGGCTGATGTGAAACGATAATGATCGCCATGTCTGCGGCATGGGAAACAAGCTCCACCGTTTCGCTGACAGCACCAGGAGTGTCCACGAGAATATAATCAAGTGATAATTCTTCGCCTGCATTGAAAAGTACCTCTTTAAACTGCTCTGCGCCAAATTTCTCCTCGGTCTCAAGGGGAGCGGCACAGAAAAAGAGATTTTCACTGCGATGGTCTTTGATTATTGCTTTTTCGATGTCGCATCTGCCGTAAATAACGTCACAAATGTCATAAATAACCGAATCCTCGCAACCGAAAATAAGATCAAGGGAGCGATTTGAAAAATCACAATCAAGAGCAAGCACTCTCTTTCCTCTTGCAGAAAGCGCATAGGCAAGGTTTGCCGTGACGGTGGATTTCCCCACTCCGCCCTTGCAGGAGGTAATGATTATAGTCTTACATTTAGACTGAACAGAAGAAGCGCCAATTTCGACATCCGACATATCCATTAACTCCTTCCCCAAAAATGCCTTTGAGTGTATTTTACCATAAATCGCTCATTTTGTCAATGAGTATAAACAATAATTACTGCATCATTTTCATTTTTTTGCCAAGAAAACTAAAAATCATTTGTTTTGTAGAAAAAATAATCACTTTAGTCTTGATTTTCGTCAAGATATGAGTTATAATGACTGTGATGTAACGTATAAAGGAGCTCTTTCGAATATGAAAAACGAACAGATTGATATAATAAAATGCTGTGCATACTGCGAAAAAGCAACCGTTTTGGCAGGGGATGAATATGTACTCTGCTCAAAAAAAGGCGTTGTTGCCCTAACATATAAGTGTCGTCGTTTTGCATACGATCCACTGAAAAAAGTGCCAAAAAAAGCCCCTTCTCTCGCCCGTCTCGACGAGATCTCGGAGGAGCTTGGCGATTTATAAGCCAAAATCTTATTTGACAGTTCAATTCGCAATTATGTAACTATATGCTCCCCTTTAGTCACGCACTCGTTTTTTAGAAAAAGAAGTATAAAAATCACGAAAACACATCACCCTTTTTACAAATAAAAATACTGCTTCAGGCTCCCGAAGCAGTATTTTTTTGTTTATTTATCAAAATTGAAGCGCATTTTCTATATAGTTTTTAAGTTCACCTATGGGGAGGCGTATCTGCTCCATGGTGTCTCTGTCACGAACAGTTACACAGCCGTCCGTCTCCGAATCAAAGTCATATGTGATGCAGAAGGGGGTTCCGATCTCGTCCTCGCGGCGGTATCTCTTACCAATAGAGCCTGCCTCGTCAAAATCAACCATGAAATACTTAGAAAGCTCGTCATATACCTCCTCAGCCTTCTCGGAAAGCTTCTTTGAAAGAGGAAGAACCGCTGCCTTGAAGGGGGCAAGTGCGGGATGGAGATGGAGAACTGTACGAACATCGTTCTTTTCAGCGTCAATTACCTCCTCGTCATATGCGTCAACAAGAAACGCAAGAGCAACACGGTCTGCACCGAGGGAAGGCTCAATAACATAAGGCACGTAATGTTCGTTCGTTTCGGGGTCGAAATATGTCAAATCCTTGCCACTATGCTCTGCGTGACGGGAAAGGTCATAATTCGTTCTGTCTGCAATTCCCCAAAGCTCTCCCCATCCGAATGGGAAAAGGAACTCAAAGTCTGTGGTCGCCTTTGAATAGAAGCTCAGCTCATCGGGATCATGGTCGCGAAGACGGAGATTTTCGTCTCTCATACCAAGATCAAGGAGAAACTTATGGCAATAATCCTTCCAATAAGAGAACCATTCAAGATCCGTATCGGGCTTGCAGAAAAATTCAAGCTCCATCTGCTCAAATTCACGGGTACGGAAAACAAAATTACCGGGGGTAATCTCGTTTCTGAAGGATTTACCGATCTGTGCAACGCCGAAAGGAAGCTTCTTTCTTGCGGATCTCTGAACCGCAGGGAAGTTTACGAAAATACCCTGTGCAGTTTCGGGACGGAGGTAGACTGTGCTTGCGTTATTTTCCGTAACACCTATGAAGGTCTTGAACATCAGGTTAAACTTCTTGATGTCGGTAAACTCCTTTTTGCCACAATCGGGGCAAACGATCCCCTTTTCTGCTATATATTCCGACATCTGCTCGAAGCTCCATCCTGCAGGGTTATCCTCGAGACCGTTCTGAAATGCATAATCCTCAATAAGTTTATCTGCTCTGTGACGCGCATGACAACTCTTACAATCCATAAGAGGGTCGGAAAAGCCGCCAACGTGTCCCGACGCCACCCATGTCTCGGGATTCATTATGATGGCACTGTCAAGTCCCACATTATATTTGGATTCCTGAACGAATTTCTTCCACCAAGCCTTCTTTACATTGTTTTTAAATTCAACGCCGAGAGGACCGTAGTCCCAAGAATTTGCCAGACCGCCGTAGATCTCGGAGCCGGGGAAAATGATGCCCCTGTTTTTACACAGTGCAACGATCTTATCCATTGTTTTTTCTGAATTTTTCATTTTAAAACTCCTATATGTCTTTTTCAAAAATTTTTCTTTTTAGTCCGTTATTTTACTCGCTTATAGGGAAGCATAACATTAAGACAGGCATTTTCGTTTGGAATAAAGCAAAGTCTGCCGTCGATTGTCGAATACGTTCCCGGAAGCTCAATTGAAACAGGCGAAAAATCAGGATATGAAAAGATAAGGTCAAGATTGGCTGCAAGATCTGCAGCGGTAAAATCGGTTATGACCATTTTTTCGGTTTCTCTGAAAAGTGCCGCCGCCTTGGTTATGTATTTGGGGTCTGTCATCTTATTCATAACGGCACGGGCAAAGCTAACGGTTGTTTTGAGACGGGAATTGACTGTGCCTTCGTATTTATTAAAGCGCAGGACGTGCAACGCCTTCTCGCCGTCAAGATGTTGAATCCCTTCCTTAAGGTCAATGTGAAGCCCACCCTTGAAATCGTCATATTTCATATCGCACGGAACATTAAAATCAACGCCCTCGATCATATCAATGATAGCAGGAAATTCATAAAGGCTCACGAAGGCATATCTGTCGATCTGAACGCCCACAAGAGCATGAACAGAATCAATAAATGAATCGACGCCCTCCTGCTCAAAAATATCCGAAAGGCAAACATTTTCATTTTCACGCTTAATTATAGTGCCGGGACTGATGGCAGTAAAGGCAAATTCCTTTCGCTCCTTGCTCACGCAAGCGAGAAGGATAGTATCTGCAGAAATAGCACGATATTCACCGTCGGTAATCAGCTCACCGGGTATTTTATCGGAATCGAAATTCACAAGCGAAGAAACCGTATCGGGGTCATAATAATCGTAGAAAATATCGGGGGCATAATCAAGCCCGACAAAGAGCATATTGAAGGAATTTCCGTCAAGCTCAAGAAGTGATTCATTTCCGCCCGATGTCTCAACATAATCCTCCCCTCCCGTCTGAACAGGGTCGTTATTGCCGCCGATAAAAGAGCCAACACCGATGGAGTCCATTATCATATTTACAATGAGAAAAGCAATAATGCCGAAAATGACAAGGGAGATAATAAAGGTCAGCAGAAAATTTTTAAGGCCTGCAAGCAAGGGCTTCCACCTCCACTCTAAATAATATAACATTATATATCATCTGAAAGAATTTTGCAATACCTCTTAAGCAAATTTAACATTTTTATTACTTTTGACATGAAAAACGCCCTAAAAAGGGGAAAAATTATAACATTCACCCCCACGCCTTGATTTTCACGAACTTTTGACATTTATCTTCAAAGGTTATACCCGATACATATTAGATAATATTATACGCTTTAATATCATAACCATCAAATCATATAACACCATCTAATGTTTTTATGCGTTAACTATCTAATCTAACAATCTTTTTAGAAGATCATAATACGATTCAAGAATTTTAAGAGCTAAAAAAAGCGGCGCATACTGCGCCGCTTCTCCGTCACTGATTTTTATATGGTTCCAATAACATCATTCAAAAAATATCCGATTTTGTTTCTTTTATCGTTAAAACACATGACACTTTTTTGCTTTTACATCAAAAAATTTATTTTACAAAATCAAATTCAAAATCATAAATTGCAACAGTATCTCCGTCCTGTGCTCCGTGCTCCTCCAGAAGCTTTATAACGCCAGCCTTGATAAGCACCTTTTGGAAATAATTAAGCGATTCATAGTCGCCGAAATTGATCTGCCCGAGAAGATTGAATAGCCATTCTCCCTCCACGATGAACATATCATTTTCACGGCGCACGGTGGTAGTTCTGCCCTCGTCGCTCCTTGCATATTCATCCTCGGGAGCATAGTCGCTCTCATATATAGTGAGGGGTGGAAGAAATTTAAGCCTATCCGCAACTCTCTGCACAAGCTCGTCGAGATTTTTTCCCGTAATTGCAGAAACATAAAGCATCTCCCATTCGTTATCATCAACGAATTTTTCGAAGGCTTCAAGATCTACATATTCCTCATTTATCATATCGCTTTTATTTGCAACGATTATCTGAGGTCTTGTGGCAAGCTCGGGACTATATTTTTCAAGTTCGCTGTTTATTTGCTTTATATCCTCGATAGCATCTCTGCCCTCCATCTGTGAAATATCAACAACATGGATAAGAAGGCGGCATCTTTCAACATGGCGAAGGAATGCGTGACCAAGTCCTGCTCCGTCTGCCGCTCCCTCGATAAGTCCGGGAATATCTGCGGCAACAAATCCCTTTTCATCACCCGTTTTAACAACGCCTAAATTAGGCGAAAGAGTTGTAAAATGATAATCTGCTATCTTGGGCTTTGCAGCACTTATTCGGGAAAGAATAGATGATTTTCCAACATTCGGAAAACCAATAAGTCCAACGTCCGCAAGCATTTTAAGCTCAAGAATGACCTCTTTTTCCTCACCCAGAGTGCCGTTTTTAGCAAACATGGGTACTTGACGAGTGGGAGTTGCAAAATGCTTGTTTCCCCAGCCGCCTCTGCCGCCCTTGCAGCAGATAAAAGGCTCACAGTCCGACATATCCTTGATTATCTTGCCTGTTTCTGCATCCTTAATAAGAGTTCCCGGGGGTACAAGCACCTCAAGATCCTTGCCGTTTGCGCCGTGAAACTTTGCGCCTGCGCCGTTCTCGCCGTTTTCGGCAACGAATTTTCTCTTATAGCGGAATGCAAGCAGAGTGTTTGAACCTTCATCTATGCGGAAAACTATATTTCCGCCTCTGCCGCCGTCTCCGCCGTCCGGACCGCCTCTGGCAACGTATTTTTCTCGTCTGAAGGAAACAACGCCATGACCGCCGTTGCCAGCCTTCAGATATATTTTCACATTATCTACAAACATATTTTACCTTTCATTGGCACTAGTATTAGTATCATCAACAAAAACAGTGCCTCTTTTTTCAGTCAGGTTGAACACATCTCCATCCGAAACATCAACATATATAAAGCCCTTTGATCCCTCGGCAAGATAGATAAGCCGATCTTTTTTCACTTTAAAATGATTGACTATATCATAGCTGACGTCCGAAAGAGTAAGAACTTCGCCCTCAAAAGCCCAGCTGCCGTGTCCTATATAGCTGCTGAGAAAGCCCTCATAATAGGTAAACGTACCATCCTCTTCAATAGTTATCGTAAATGAGCTTCCCACGCCATTTTTCTCATAAACATAGGTTTTTCCGGAAATATCCTGCCGTGTGATATTATCATTATTTTTTAAACCGCAACCAACGCAGAGCAAAAAGCTGATAATGATGACGGCGAAAACAAGAAATTTCCTCATAAATTATGCCTCGTCATCGCCCTTTTGTCTGATTATCAGACGAATCGGTGTCCCCTTAAATCCAAAGGTATCGCGCAAGCAATTTTCTATATATCTCTGATAGGAGAAATGGAAAAGCTCCACGCTGTTACAGAAAATAACGAATGTGGGAGGGGCTGTTGACACCTGAGTCATATAATAAATCTTCAGTCTCCTTCCCTTATCGGATGGGGGCTGAGTTCTTATCATTGCGTCTCCAAGAACATCATTGAGCATTCCTGTTGGAACTCGCATAACATTTTGTCCGTAAACATACTTTATCTGCTCAAAAAGCTTTACAACCCTCTGACCCGTTTTTGCTGAAACGAACATAAGAGGCGCATAGGTCATATAAGCAAGAGCATTATATACTCTGTCCGTAACGGTTTTGACAGTGGAATTTTCCTTTTCCACTGCGTCCCATTTGTTCATGACAACGATGGAAGCCTTTCCCGCCTCATGAGCAATTCCCGCAATCTTTTCATCTTGTTCGGAGATCCCCTTTTCCGCATCTATCATGATAAGGCAAACATCCGCCCTCTCAACCGCCATATGAGCCCGGAGAACGCTGTATTTTTCGATCTTATCGTCGATCTTCGACTGTCTCCTTATTCCCGCAGTGTCGATAAAGGTAAATTTTCCGTATTCGTTCTCGATATGGGTATCAACCGCATCGCGCGTAGTGCCAGGAATATTTGAAACGATAAGCCTCTCCGTTCCGAGAATCTTATTGATAATTGAAGATTTTCCCGCATTGGGCTTACCGATGACGGCAACCTTGATGGAGTCATCATCCTCTTCCTCACCATCATTTTCGGGGAGCATTTCAAGGCAAGCATCAAGCAGATCTCCGCTTCCGCTTCCGTGAACCGAGGAAACAGCAACGGGATCGTTTTCGAATCCAAGCTCGTAAAATTCATAAAATTCAAAGGGAAGCGCTCCGATAGAATCACACTTGTTAATACAAGGAACGATGGGCTTCCCGCTCTTTTTGAGCATAACGGCGATCTCTCTGTCATCAGCAACAAGACCTGTACGCACATCGCACATAAAAATGATAACGTCCGCTGTCTCAATCGCAAGCTCTGCCTGCGTCTTCATCTGGCTGAGGATAATATCGTCGCTCTTAGGCTCGATTCCGCCCGTATCTATTATAACGAGCTTTCTTCCTCTCCATTCGGTCTCGCCGTAGATTCTGTCTCTCGTAACACCTGGAGTGTCCTCAACGATGGAACGGCGCTCGCCTATAAGCTTATTGAAAAGTGTGCTTTTGCCCACATTTGGTCTGCCAACAATAGCTATAATCGGTTTTGCCATTTTAAAATTACTCTTTCTTAGTCTTTATTTTGTCGGGTTTACGCTAAGCGCATCGGAAATTTCCGAGAGTGCTATCTCAAAACAAGCATTTGAGCCTAGAGCCGCAACGAGATCAATAGAGATACCAAGGCTGTCGGGCGTAAAATAAAGTTCGGGATAGCTTGCGTAATCGCTCTTATACTGAAGTATCATATCATCATAATTAGTATTGTCAAAAAGGGTCTCTGCACCCGAGACCATGGTGAAATCCCCGGCAAGGAAAGCAGATGAAATAAGATTGAAGTCGGAAATAATGTCTTCCTCTTCGATAATTTCACCTTTTTCTAGGTCAATATTTACCGTATAAACGGGGCAATTAGGATACGCCTCATTGCTGGACATGGAATATACGGTATTTTTAACAGAAGCAAAGGTATTTGTGAGCAAAGTTACTTCGACCTCGCTCACCTCATAATTAAAGATAGTATCCTCAATTATATAGATATCAACGTCGGGAACTGTTCGTTTAAATTGCTTTTCCGCAACATCACGAAATATGGAATTTACGTTTTCTTGAACAGAAGCGTCTTCCATTCCGCTGATCTCAGGGTAACGAAGGACCTTTGTGCTTCTTCTGCCGTCCTCGGTCTCGTGAACTACTATTATCTCTTCCTTTATCTCATAGGTATAAGGACACACAGGATCATTTATCAAGGTGTTATCAGAATCCGTCGCCGAAAAGCTCTCACTCTCCTTGATCCCGCCGCCGTCATTCGTTTTTCCGCAGGAAGAAACGCAAAGGACCATTGCAAACGCAAGAAATACAACCAAAAGCTTTTTCATTTCATTACCTCCAAAATTTTAAATACCCAAAAGGGCTCTTATGAATCCCGCTCCGTTATCGGGAGAAGGCATAACAGGCACTTCAAGCTTCTCGGAAAGCTCATCGGGAGTCATATCATCAAGAAAAACGTCCTCATCCGCCTTTAGGGTGTTTGAGGGAATAAGAAGAATGTCTCCAAGCTCATTATCCTTTAGCTGCTCATACATATCTTTTCCTGTCAGAAGCCCCGAAACCGTTATGCTCTCACCGAAAAAGCGGTTGATTATCTTATATACCCGAACAGAGAGGCTTCCGCCCAACCTTTCTTCAACAGCACCTGAAAGAGAGCATATGCAATCATATGCCGCCGCTCCCGTAGCAATGGAAACTGTGCGCTTTCCATTATATTTTGCAAAAAATTCGTCAGAATATTCGTCAAAATATCTCAGCTCCTCCTCAACCTCGGTTGAAAGTGAGGTTATCATACCCACTCCGTTTTCTATTTGGGAATATCCCTCGTAGTATTCTCCCGCCGGAAGCTCTCTTTCAGCCCTCAGATAAAATTCATCCGAGCAGAAAAACAGTCGAGAGCCGAGTTTTTCAAGACATTCTGCCGCAAATCCCTCCACTGCGTCAATAACGGCACAACTTTCTTCCTTTGTAAAGGGAGAGATGGGATAGAGCTTATCTCTGAATTTAGTAAGCCCCGCAGGGACAACCGAGCAGCTTACAAGTGATTCTCCAAGACCTGAGAGGTCTCTCATGGTCCGCATAAGCTCCTCACCGTCATTAAGCCCCTTGCAAAGGACTATTTGCGTGCAAAGTGAAATCCCCGCCTCGGCAAGCCTTCCAAGATAGGAAAGCACCTCTCCCGCACGCTTGTTGTTCATCATCCTTATGCGAAGGTCGGGATTAGTTGTATGTACCGAGATATTAACCGGAGAAATGTGCATCTTTATTATCCTGTCAATATCACTGTCCCTCAAGTTTGTAAGTGTAATATAATTTCCGTGAAGAAACGAAAGCCTCGAATCATCGTCCTTAAAATAAAGTGTTTTTCTCATCCCCCGCGGGAGCTGGTCTATAAAGCAAAAAACACATTTATTCTCGCAGGAGTGCTTTTCGTCCATAAGAGGTCTTTCAAAATCAAGACCGATATCCTCATATTCTTCCTTTTCGATAACTACTGAAAACAACGCTTCTCCTCGGTGAATAATTATCTCTATCTTTTCATTCGTAAGATAAAATCTGTAATCGAGAACGTCGTTTATTTCATTTCCGTCAATGGAAATGAGTACATCATGAGGCAATATGCCCGCAAGTGCGGCAGGACTGCCCTCAAAAACGGCACTTATTTCGACCATTTTGCCCTCCTATTCTTTAAGTAATATATTATTATATCACAAACAGCCGTTTTTGTCAATCAAAACGTACCCCGCCTATTACTTTATTTTCTGTGGAATAATTTTTTTGTTGAGATTTCGTAGAAAAATGCAAATAAAATAGTTACACCGCCCACATAGCAGGCGGCGTAACAAACTAATTATTCTCAACAGGTTCAACCTCAAGGTGTAGTGTAGATATTTAATTACCAAAAACTAACGTCCTCTTCCGTCCACAATATCATATGTTATATCATAATTTCTCTGTTGAAGTTCCAAAACAAATTTCTCTGAACGTGCATAAATATTAACAACCTCGTCCTGATTGCAGTGAAAATATGATATTTAACTTTTGGCATTTTCTCAATGAGATGCTTTTCAGCGCATCTTCAAGTGTTCCGGTCTCATTAAACGAAGAACTATATAATGTTCTCGGTAAATCCTCTCGCCCCGTAAAACATATATTGCTGTGCAATTCCCGCATATTTGCCAAGACTTGCAGGATCGAAATTTTTCGGAAATTTTTCATCAAGAACTTTGCGTATCCATACATCAATGGGAAATGCATCAAATTTTTCCATGCAGAAAAGTGCCGTGCAGGAGGCAACCTTCATTCCAACGCCCTTTATTTTCATAAGGGACTCAACACATTCGTCAAATGGCATCTCTGCTATCTCTCTGAGATCCAACTCGCCCGATGCCACCTTTGTTGCCGCATCTAATATGTATGCAGCTCTGAAGCCCACCTTAAGTTCACGCAAACCGTCTATTCCAAGCGAGGCGACCTTTTCGGGAGTTGGAAATGAATATTCAAACTCCCCTGCTCCATGCTCACACATTCCCGCAGTCTCTATGCGCTCCCCGCATCTCTCTGAAAGAGAAGCGATTATCTTTTTTATTCTGGGAATATTATTATTCTGAGAAATGATAAAAGAGCAGAGAGTTTCCCACCTCTCCTGGCGCAAAATTCTTATCCCCTCTCCGTATTTTGACACCGAAATCATATATTCCATAGGACATCTTGAAAGAATATTTTGTCTTATCGCCTCATAATCATCGCAAAGCCCCAGATATGCATATAGCTTTTCCTCAAAAAAGTCTCTTGTGCAATTATAGATCGTCAAAATGTCCTCATCCTGACCAAAGGACAAAAATCTTCCGAAGGCAACGCCCGAAAACTCAACCTCGTGGCAGCTGTTCTCCACTCTCTCAAAGCGAAAACACTGCCCGCAATCAAAGGTCTTCGCTACCGAAAAGCCACGAACATTTTCAATTTCTATGTAATCAATTGCACCGATTTTTTTCTCTTTTATTACAAAAGGTGTGAAATTTTCTGCCTGATATATCACATTCAAAACCCAAAATCCTTAAAATTTAATATTTTGTACTTGCATTACACCCCCAAGTGGTGTTATAATTA
>JAZUPD010000014.1:0-1896 GCA_045604985.1 Eubacteriales bacterium | reverse complement strand
ATTATACCACACTCTCTTTTCTTTGTCAAGTACTTTTTTGAAACTTTTTTCTTTTTTTTCGAGTGCGTTCGTCCCCTTTTTTCGGCGACTCGCTTATTATACCACCTTTCTTCCTTTTTGTCAACTGTTTTTTTGAATTTTCTTCACAAAAAAATATATTTCGACACGACAGTCATTATCTCATAAAAACATAGTTTGTTTTTTGTGCATTTCTCACAATTTCAATCTTGCTTTTGCGTTTCAAATGAAAGAAAACCTTTTCACATTTCCCTCACAAAACCGGTATTATTAAAAGTAGAAAAAAGCAGACTCTTAAGGCAAATGGCAACGTGCTTTCGTCATTTCCAAAAAATTACCGTTTCCTTCAATATTTATCATATATATTGATTATACGTCGACATCACATCCTCCCAGATCCCAACCAATCTATCACGACATACCGCCTTCAAGAACTTTCAAATCAACATTTTCAATATTTTTTATCTCCTTTTTTGGATCTCACAAGTATAATTGTGTTTTCTTCGTTGCCTTCTGTGTTCGGTGTGATACGATATTTAAAACAAAAAGATGCTGAGCCAATACATTTTGACACAGCATCTTTTTTCATTTAAAAAATCATCCTGCAGCATACGCAAACATTTTCATAATAAAACAACCTGATTTCACGTTTAGTTTTATCAAAAAACCATCCACTTCGTCAAGATTAAGCAAGCAAAGAACTCGAAAGATCGTCTATAAAATCGCGAAGCTTTTTACGGTTGAGACAGTAATATATTCTGTTTGACTCTCTTTTAATCTCAACAAAACCACATTCCATAAGCATTGCCATATGATGAGAAATCGTCGCCGTGCTAAGATCCAGGAGAGATGCCAACTGCTGACCGTATTTTTCGCCGTCTGCAAGCAATCGGAGTATCTCAAATTTACGCAAGTCTCCCACCGTTCGCAGATTTCTGCAGAGCTTATCCTCAAGAGTCGAAGAATCCGTTATCTCCTTAAGAGGTTCAAAAAGAACGCCTATATAGAAGAAATCGTAAACCTTTTCATCCGTATAACTCATGAGATATCTTGTGGTATTGCACATAACGATAGATGGCTGGAGATAGAGCACATCCACCGATGAAGAAATCGAAAAATCATAATTTCCCTCAACAAATTTTGCGCCTCCACTCGAAAGAGGCTCAGCGATCGCAGAAAGAAACCATCCTATATAATGCTTCACAACATCATATTTCTGCATAAAGAGCCTTCCCGCATCCTCGAGAATATCCGCAAGCAGGTTCTTATATGAATCAAAATTGTTGTAAAGACGGCAAAGCTCAAATTTTTCGTCTGCGGGAATTGGCATTTCTTCAATAAAAGAGAAAAGTTCATTATAATTGGTAATATCTCCGTTCCAATCCGAGGGAGCATAGTCATCAATGAGTATTGACGTTAAATTAATGAAAAAAGCAGCCTTTGAAAGATCTCTTATTCTGCGAATATCGGCATAAAGCTCCGGCTCTGCACGGCGGCAAGCATCGTGAATAAGATAAAAGGCGAAGCACCCCTTCATTGCGCTGTGCCTTGCAAAAAGAAAATCCAAAAGCTTTTCGTCTGCAGCAAGAGAACCGATAACATAATCACTTATCTCAATGATTGCATTAAAGCAGTTATCAAGCACCTCTGCCTCGATGGAAAACTTTTTTTGAATAGCATTTTTTAATTCAGCACAGGATTGACCGTTTCTGCTGTTATAGATAAGCATTGCGGTCTCAAAGATAATATTGGGTTCGCGAAGCAATTTGATTTCCATATTTTTCACCCCTTTGGAGATTTTATCCAAATTCCTTGATGTTTAAAGTTTATCATATATATCAAGGTTTGTCAAGTGTTTTTTATTAAAAGTTGTAAAAC
>JAZUPD010000013.1:0-2955 GCA_045604985.1 Eubacteriales bacterium | reverse complement strand
AGTGTCTTATGATTGGCGTGTGCGTAATAAATCATCTTTGGAGAATAACCGTTGATAAGATTCCAATCTTTTTGTAAGCTTTCGTTATACTCATAACCGTCGAGATACTCCATAGGTTCTAGATCTCCAACAAAACATTCGCCGCTATCCAAAATCAAGGATATGCTATCCTGACTGTGGCTCGGGGTACTAACTATCTCTCCGTTTATACCGATACCCTTGAGGAAAGCTCTGCTTTCTCCGTGGCGGATAACCGTTGCCGCCTCTATATCTATGGGCATATAATTCAAACGATTATCTCTTTTAAATATCTCGTCTGAAAAATGGATATACGGCATTTGAGCGTCGATCAAAAGCAGCTTAACTTTTTGACTCATCAATTCACTCACCAAGCCAATGTGATCGGGATGGTAGTGCGTAGCCAAAACATAGGAAATATCGGCCACCTTAATGCCGTGCTCTTTTATGGCTCTGTAAAATGAAGATAACGTGCCTGCGTAGTCCGTATCAACGAGCAAGCCGCCGTCTTTTCCGCTAACAAAAAACGTGTTAGTGTTGCCATATTTCAGCGTTGTAATCACAGCAATCCTCCCTTCGGCAAATTGAAATTTGTTTATCTCTTTTTGTAAATCACAAGCTCGGGATTCTCTCCGTTTTCTTCATAAGTACAGACGAGAAGGAATTCCATGTTTGCAGCTATACCAAAGCATCTGCCGCCAAATTCGCTTTCGAGCTGACTACCGAGATAGGTCTGCTTATCGTCAAGAAATTTTACTTTTTCTCCGTTAGGCAGAGTGTATTCCATATTGATGAATTCACCCGACAGCACGTTTAATTGCTCTACCTTGGGCAATCCTTCGATGTGTAAAAGCGTGTTGAATTCGTGAATCAGCTGTCGTTTAAATTCCTCGAGCTTTTCTTTTCCACCAATACCAGCATCTCGCTTCCAAATATCAAGGGTGTATTCGCCGTCAGCATAGCACCATTTGCAATATTCCTCGTTGAAAAGTCCGTCTTTTTCGCGGCTGAGATTGCAATCATCAATTGGCATTCCGCAGCACTCGCAGATAAGCTCTCTCGGAGATCCAAGGAGAGTGTTGATAGACACATCAAACAATTTGGAAAGGAGCTTAAGCGTATCTATATTCGGTATTGTTTCGCCTGTTTCCCAGCGAGAAACAGCCTGCCTTGTTACAAATATCTTTTCTGCAAGTTCCTCTTGTGAGAGCCCTTTTTTCGTTCTGAGTTCAAGGATTATATCTTTTGTTTCCATAAAATCACCACCTGCATTTTTTGTGGCTATATTATATCATGGACTATCATAATTGACAAGCAACTCGCTGTTGCTATCTGCTCTACTTATTGAAATGTGTCACGCTGTATAGTTTTTGTGAAAAAGGCATTTTTCCTGCCTGCATTGATTGTTCAAGTGTGAACGGGTGCAGGTCACAGATTTCAGGTTCATCTCGATATGTAATTTTTCGCTCGTGAATTTGACCGCTTCGAGGATGGCAAGATAAGAATCTCTTTTACAGCAACGGGGGCCACCATTTTTTCCTATCGCATCTAATGCTCTTGCTGTCATTTGGTTGGATAATCCCCAAGCGTCACCTGCCAAAGGAGTGGCTTTCAGAGCAATGGAGATAAACATTCCCGTGCTGATACCTGCACCGCACGCGCCCCAAAATCCGCAAGCACCTCCGGGGACTTGCTTTCCTCTTTTCTGCATTTCTCCAAGTGCGGATGCCAGATCAATTTCACCGCCTGCGTTTTTGTAAGCGGTCAGAAGCGCCGAGCCGACCATCGTATGATGCTCGGGGCCGTGCATATGGCAAGACGGCATACTCATCATTTCTTCTAAAATTTCAATTGGGTCATTGGATTTACTGTTAAAACAAATCGCAATAATACTATCCATTCCGCTTGTATGGCATTCATCGCAGACGAAATGGCCGTTGACACATTTTGTTTTACTATACTGTTTTTTGTGGCAAAGCACACATTCCATTTCCTCGTCTGCATTGAGGTATTCAAGCGGAGCTTTGCAAATCAAACATTCTTCATTCATATATATTACCTCGTCAAATTCCTATTCACCTGTGAGTCTATTATATCATATTTTCATGAATATTTCAATCGTTTTACAAGCATAGAGATTTAACTATTCACAATTCTGAAGTTCTATAATCCAAATTTATTCCTTAGTAGTCAGATAACCGTAAAATGCCGACGGAAATCAGCGATTTCTCATCGGCATTTACTTTTTATTGAACCAAATATTTGGGGCTGACAAAAAAACCGAGTACTCGTACTCTATTAATTTTGAGTATCGTTTATCATTTTTGCCCTATACTGTTCATCTGCGCAAGCTTTTCCGAAATACATAAGCTCCCACACGGCGGGATCGCTTACAGTTTCCACAACGGCTCCGTTCTCTATCCTCTCAATAGTTGCAGTTCCTTCAAAACGCAGATAGCCACCGTCAAAGCCTATAAGTTTAGCCATTACCCCGAGAGGTTTGGGAAGAACGTCAACAAAACGGGTCTTGTTTATATCACCGTGTCTGTCGTATATTATCCTATATTCCTCTCCCGACTCAGTGATATATTCATAGACAACTTTATTATATACGGGTTTCCCGGTATATTCATCGATATATCTGTCCTGGGGCTTAAACTTTAAAGTGTGATTAGAGTTATCACCCAGAATCTCACCGCCCTTTGCAAGCATAAATACATCAAAATCCTTATATCCGTATTTTTTTGCCCCCGTTATCCAAGAGGAAATAACCTTATAGTCGCCGATCTTAGCTCTGCCCCAATACCAATGATGCATAAGCTTGAGCATGGAGATATTGCCCCAGTTGTGGTCATGATAACCGGAAGTCGGATCGTAGCCATGTCGTTCTGTGAGCCAAGGAGTTGATTTATGACATTGTCTTCCTAAGACCGCTTG
>JAZUPD010000012.1:0-13298 GCA_045604985.1 Eubacteriales bacterium | reverse complement strand
GTTGCTATCACGGCGGTGAGGGAAGAACGAGAATGAGCATCCTTCGTTACAGAGCAACAGATTTTATCTGGCTTTTGATTATGATCGCATTTGGTGCTTCGATCATAGCACTAAACATTTTAGATATAGGATATTCGATGTGATATGAAGATATTTATCAAGATAAAATATCTCGGAAGCGCATATTCGGGATATCAGGTTCAGAAAAATGCACCAACAGTACAGGGTGAGCTTTGCAAAGCGGCAGAAAACCTTTTCGGTTTTGAATGTGATATCACGGGCTGCAGTCGAACGGATAGCGGAGTCCATGCAAATATGTTTTGCGCTACGATCGTTCGACATGGCGAAAAAAGCATAAAAACGACTCTACCAATGGAAAGACTTCCAAGGGCAATAAACGCTTTTTTGCCGTCGGATATTGCTGTTTACGAAGCGGAATGGGTCGATGAAAATTTTCACGCAAGACACGATGTTGAATATAAAGAATATATCTATAAAGTAAGATGCTCCCATGAGAGAGACCCCTTTCTCTGGGATAGATGTTGGCATTATCCCAGAGAAATAGATGATTTTGCCCTTGAAAAAATGAAAAGGGCGGCAGAGCATTTTGTGGGAACTCATGATTTTTCGGCGTACATGGCGCAAGGTTCGCCTGTTGAGAATACAGTGAGAACGGTATTTTATACCGATGTTATCCGAGATGGTGAAAATATAATATTCAAGGTTGCGGGAGACGGGTTTCTTTACAACATGGTAAGGATAATGATGGGAACGCTCATCTCGGTTGCTGTTGGAAAAATATCCCCCGACGATATTCCCAATATAACGGAAAGCGGCGACAGAACAAGAGCGGGAATGACCGCACCGCCTGAGGGCTTATATCTAAATTTTGTAAAATACAGATGAAAGGAGAATAGGCATGGCAGAGAGAAACAACGGAAAAAGAATCAAAAAGCAAGTTTCCGATGCGGATGAAATAAGAATAAGCGATGATGAGATAGCTGAGGTTTCTTATGTCGGAAATCCCTATTACGACGGAGTTGCCAGAATATACAGTGCCGTTCGTTATGCTTTGCTTATTTTTCTCGTTGTATTTATTCTCGTTGCGGCACTAAGAAGCCCGGAGAGCATCTCATATGATAATCTGATGTTTCTTCTGAAAGATCTTGGCAGCGTTCATGATGCGTCAAATGTGAAATTCTGCAATGTGACCTATAATCCTGATACTACATTGTCATTTTCGGGATTCAGACGCAATCTTGCAATAGCCACATCCGGTGGACTTCGCATTTATGAGGGCGACGGATCTCTCATTTTTGAAGGAAAAGATAAATTTTCAAATCCCCATATCGAAAATTCAAGCAGATACCTTCTTCTTTACGATTTTGGGGGCAATTCCTATGCTCTTTATAATTCCTTTGCGAGAATCTACACCGAAAAGACAGATTATGAGATAACGGGGGCGGATATTTCGGATTGCGGAATGTTTGCCATTGTTACGAAGACGAAGGAATATAATTCCGCAGTGATGTTATACACAAAAAACTGTAAGCTGAAGAACCGGTATCTTTCCGAGGACAGAGTTATTGACGTATCAATAAACGACGACGGAAGCAGAATTTGTATTTTGTCGTTTGATGCTGAAAATTCTTCATTTGTAACAAGGATAAAAATATCAAAGCCGGGGGAGGACAAGCCGATAACGACCTTGTTTCTCGGGGATGTTTTTCCTCTTTCCTGTGAATATACAGCCGACGGAAATCTGACTGTTTTCTGCGACAAGGCACTATATTTTTATAATGGGGATGGCAATCTTCTCGGAAGTTATGCCCCAAGCGGTAATATTGAGGCAGCCAGGCTTACTGAACAGGGTGCGGTTATAGCAATTCCCAAAAACGCTGTTACAACGGGCAGTAAAGTAACTCTTCTTGATACAAAAGGAAACGTTGCCTTTGAAGGCGATTTCGAGGGGAAGGTAACCATACTTGATTATAAGGACGGAGCGATATTTGCTCTTGCGGGGAACCATCTAACAGCAATAGATGTAAATAGTCTGGAAAGAAAAATCAGAAAGACGTCTGCAAGCGGAAAAAGCATGATAGTTTATTCAAGCAAGGATGTTATGATTTGCTCAGGTTCTTTTGCGGAATATTTTGATTTTTCTGAGAAGGGAGAATAGATATGTATTTTGTACTTGATGTAATAGCAATAATAATTTTTCTAATGACCGTTATATCTTGTCGCAGAAAAGGATTTTTCAAATCATTTTTCGGGCTGATAAAGGTACTTCTTGCACTCGTGGCTGCATATGTCTTTATGCCTACCGTTGCATATCTTTATAGAACCGGTTTCGTTGAAAGAATCGTATCTGAAAATGTTGCCGAGAGGATAGATGCTCTTGCACAGAAAACAACCAAAGGACTAAATCTCAGTAAGCTTTTTACCGATATGCCATCGGAATTTTCTGATATTCTCGGCAGATACGGAGCGGACGCACAAAAACTTGCCGAGCGATTCGGAACGATTGAGGAGGCAGCAGAGGAAAGCGTAAACGACCTTGCAAGCAATATTACTTCAAGCGTTGTACACGGTGTTTCCGATGCTCTTGCGTTTACCACTCTTTTTGTTGGGGCACTTATCATTCTTACTTTCGTTATATGGCTTATAGGGCTTATTCTGAAGCTTCCCGTGCTTTCGAGCATAGATAAGGGTCTGGGACTAATATTTGGCATCATTTCCGGGTTGCTTCTTGTATGGGTGTATTCAAATCTTGTGACCTATGCTGTGGAAACCATAGAGATTGTAAAGCCGGGTATACTCGGTCAAAATGTTGTTGATAATACTTTCGTCGTTAAATATATAAGCGAAAATTATATGTTTGGTTTTGCTAAAGGAGGAAATTCTTAAAAAATGGTAGCTCGTTGTTCCAGATGCCAAAAGAGAATGGCTGTGGTTTTTGCCACCACGAATGAAAGCGGTGAAAGCAAAAGCCGTGGATATTGTATAAAATGCGCCAAGGAGATAGGAATACCAATCGACAATATGTTTGGCGGAGTGCTGGGAAAATTCGGACTTGATCCCGAGCAGCTTGAAGAAATGGAGGAGGGAATGACTCAGCTCATGGAGAGCGAGGATTTCGACCTTGAAAATATCGACGGCAGAGCACCTGCCATAGATTTTCATAAGCTTATGGGAAATCAGGGTGATACACACGGTCATATACCCCAAAAACAGCAAAATGCTAAAAATTCCGGCGAAAAAAAGAGAAAATTTCTAGAGACCTATTGCCGAAACCTCACCGAAAAAGCCAAGCGGGGAGAGCTTGACAGAATAATCGGCAGAGAGAGGGAGCTTAGCAGAGTGATTCAGATACTTTGCCGCCGCCAAAAGAACAATCCCTGCCTTATAGGTGAACCCGGTGTGGGAAAAACGGCTATTGCTGAGGCACTTGCACAGAAAATAGCTGCAAATGATGTTCCCTATAAGCTGAAGGACCATCAGGTATATCTTGTTGACCTTACCGCGCTTGTTGCGGGAACTCAATTCAGAGGTCAATTTGAGCAGAGAATGCAGGGACTCATAAATGAGGTGAGAGATGCGGGAAATGTTATTCTCGTTATCGACGAAGTCCATAATATCGTAGGCTCGGGAGATTCGGAGGGAAGCATGAATGCGGCGAACATCATGAAGCCCGCTCTTTCAAGAGGTGAAATCCAGGTCATCGGAGCAACCACTCTTCGTGAATACAGAAAGTATATCGAAAAGGATTCTGCTCTTGAAAGACGCTTTCAGCCCGTAACTGTAAATGAGCCTTCCATTGAGGAAAGCATAAAAATGCTTGAGGGTATCAAGCATTATTATGAGGATTTCCACATGATAAAGGTTCCTTCTGACGTGCTTAGAAAGGCTGTCATGATGAGTGAAAGATATATAACAGACCGATATCTGCCCGATAAGGCAATAGACCTTCTTGACGAGGCGGCTGCAAATCTTTCACTGAATACTGCAGAGATCAACGAAAGCTATGAGATAAGAGATAAGCTCCTTTCCGTTAAGGAAGAAAGAGAAAAATGTGAAGCGGAAAATGCTGAGGGCAACGAAGCAGAGACTAAAAAATATGAGCTTATCGCAAAATATAAATCCGAGGAAATGCGACTTTCCGAGAGGCTTCGCGAGATAGAGCCTAAATGTCAGGCTGTCACATTGACTGTGGAGAATCTTGCAGAGGTTATCGAGATTTGGACCGGAATACCTGCCTCGAATGTCACCGAAAATGAATTTGAGAAGATCGACAAGCTTGAAGAACGCTTAAAAAAACGCATAATAGGTCAGGATGAGGCTGTGGAGGCAGTATCAAGAGCAATTAAACGCTCAAGAGCGGGAATTTCCTATAAAAAGAAGCCTATATCCTTCATATTTGCAGGACCTACCGGAGTTGGTAAAACAGAGCTTGTAAAAACGCTTGCAGGAGACCTTTTTAATTCTCCCGAAACACTTATTCGGCTTGATATGTCGGAATTTATGGAGAAGCATTCCGTATCAAGAATTATCGGAGCGCCTCCGGGATATGTTGGCTATGACGAGGCGGGACAGCTTACCGAAAAGATCCGACGCAAGCCATATTCCGTGGTTCTTTTTGACGAGATTGAAAAGGCGCATCCGGACGTCCTTAATATTCTGCTTCAAATTCTTGACGACGGAAGAATTACCGATGCACATGGAAAAACTGTCAATTTTGAGAACACAGTTATAGTAATGACAACAAATGCAGGCTCTGACAAAAATACTTCGTCAGCCGGATTTTCTGCTGACAATGAGTCTATGGCTGAAGCAAAGACCGAAAAGGCACTTGCCGGCTTCCTTCGTCCCGAATTTATCAACAGAGTCGATGAAATAATTACGTTCCGCTCTCTTGATAAGAATGATTTTGCAAGCATAGCAAAGATTATGATAGGCGAACTTTCTTCCGTTCTTATGGAAAGGGATATAAGGCTTGATTGCGATGATGCTGCACTTGCACTTATTGCGGAAAAATCATATTCTTCAAAATTCGGAGCAAGAAATATGAGAAGATTTATCCAGACCGAGATCGAAGATAAGCTGGCAGAGCTTATAATCTCGGATTATAACAGAAGCTTCACCAAAGCTGTTATCTCGACAGAGGACGGTGAACTTAAGATTGGTTGCAACTGATTATTGAAAGGAGGTCTGGAAGATGAACGAGAGATGGTATTCGCTCTCAATCGCAGATGTAGAAAAAATCTTGAATACTAACGTTTCATCTGGTCTTGACCTAAGAGAAGCAGAGCGCAGAAGACGGCGGGGCGAGGGTGGTTCGATATATAGCGGTACCCATGGCTCTGTTCTTCAGCATATATCGAAAATAGCAACCGATATAACGGTTATTCTTTTCGCTGTAGTCGCACTTATCAGTGCCTTTCTCGATGACGGAAAGCGTGCGGGATTTGCTCTTGTGCTTTCCTTCGTTGCCTTTGCCGCTTCCGTCATTGGATATCTGCTCTCAAAAAGATGCTTTGAATCTGGGGCTGCGCTTTCATATCCGAGAACGAAGGTAATAAGAGGCGGAAAGGTTTATATCATTGACCCTGATCTTGTCGTAAGCGGGGATGTTATTCTTCTGGATAAAGGAGATATCGTTCCGTGCGATTGCAGACTTGTCAGCTCATCCGGAATGCGTGCTGTTGAATTTCTGGGGAAGATTGGAGGCAGGGAAAAAAGAGGACTTAATGAAAAGGATTCTGAATTTATTTGCCGTCCCGAAAACAAGCCCAATATTTCCGAGCAGAAAAATATGTTAGTAGCTTCAGCAGTTATCGTTTCCGGAAGCGGAAGGGCCATTGCCGTGAGAATGGGAAAGAAAACCTTCCTTTCTCTTCTTTCGGGCGAAATTGAGATCGTTCCTGAAAGAAAAAAAGACATAAAGATTCTTTCAGAGCTTTCAAGGTTTCTTGGCAAGGTAAATCTTGCGCTTGTGATTGTGGCGGTTCCTTTTGTCATTATAGCTATGATAACGGGCAGAAGCGAGCTTGGAATTTTTGATGTTCTTCTTTCGATGCTTGCTATTGCAGTTAGCCTTGGAAGTGAGATCGTAAGTGCGCTTACATATATTTTTCCTGCTGCGGCAATGAAGAAATGTGCGCTGAAGGAAAATGGAGCACAAATAAAATTCCCCCATGCAGTGCAGGAGCTTAATTATATAGATTCTGTTTTGGTTGTGGGTAATGAAGCACTTTGCGATAGTGACAAAAGTGTTGAAAGCGTTTTTGCTTCCAATAATTTTTATGACGGAAAAAGCACTTCATGCCAAGGTAATCAGGTTCTTAACTGCTTCCTGGATCTTGCAGTTCTCGGAACATCCCATTATATTGAATCGGGAATTGGAAATATTTTTGCTTCCTCCGATAACGAGGTGCTTTGTGCCGCTGCAATTGCAAAATTTGCTCAAAATTGCGGTATTAGCCGAAGCGTTCTGGAGGAAAGATATAAGAGAATTGAGTTTTCTCCCGCAGGTGTTTCGGGATATGATACTACTCTTGTAAGCGATGGAGAAGAATACAGAGTTATCTGCACCTCGGATAATCCATCTATCCTTGCTCTTTGCGATTATATCAGAACTCCCGATGGAGCGATTTTTCTTGATGAAGATAAAAAATCCGATATTATCCGCGCTTGCACACAGCTTTCCAAGAAATCAAAGCTCGTTACTTTGATCGCATCAAGGATAAGTCCAATTGCAAGGCTTGAAAGGCTGGGACTTGTTCAAAATCAGCTTATCCTCGAAGGCTATATTATATACTCTGATCCTTATTCCGAAACTCTTGCGGAAAAAATTGAGGAGATGAGAGAGGCAGACATAGCTATCTATTATGCCGCAGAGGAGTGTCCGAAATCAGTTATCACTGCCTTTAATATAGGTGCTGTGAAGAGTAAGCATGAAATTGCTTACGCATCGTCATTCAGACGGGCGGGGAAGAGTATATTGTCCGATTTCGGTCAGTACAAGGCTTATCTGGGTTTTGGAGAGCGTGAGCTTGAGGAGCTTGTTAAGCAGATCAGAGGAGAGGACGGAACGCTTGCGGTAATTGCACGTGATACCGACCATCTTTCTCTGCTCAGCCGTGCAAATATTTCCGTTACAACCGCAGACACCTATGAAAATCGCACGGCACTTGACACCATAAGAGAAAGTTCTGAGATAATGAGAAAAAATGCGGATATACTCGTCCCGTTTGCAAGAAAAATAAACGGAGGATTTGAAGCATTTTGCAATGCCATCATTCAATCCAAGAACTCTTGTGTGGGACTGGGCAGATTTATGAGATATCTTGCCTTTTCATCCTCGCTTAGGATTATATTGGCTCTTATTCCGCTTTTTGTGGGAAAAATGCTGCTAAGTGTTGTTCAGATAATGTTTCTTTTTGCGTTTGTGGATATTCCTGCAATGATATGTCTTGCGCTTTCCACTCATACAAGCCATTTCGGCGACAGAATTGAGGATGTTGAAACTCTTGTTTCGTCTCCGATAAAGAAGCTGATGAAATATCTTATCTCCGGGGCGGCGCTTGGAGCTGTTATGCTGATGCTTTCGGCAGTTTTTGGCTCGACGGGGACTGTTTCTACGGAGCATCTTTCAACGTTTGTTTTCGCTTCATCCGTTTTATCTCAAATATTTGCACTTTTCATTATCGCAAGGCAGGGATCGGGAAGATTTAAAAAGATATTTATATCTGCAATCTTTCTTCTTGTATTTGCTTTTGTCGTTCTTGCCATTTCGTTCCCGACACTTGGTGCATATCTTGGTATAAGCTATCCGGGCTGGCAGATCTGCTCGGCATCCGTTCTGATTTCAGTCATCGGTTATGTGATTTTACTTGTGACGGATAGGTACATATAAAAAATACCTTCATATAATGATTATATGGAGGTGTTTTTTATGGCAATATGCGATCTTGAGGCTCTTGGTGAAAAAAGCGTGATCAATTTATGTGACGGAAAGGACCTTGGTTATGTTTGTGATATCAGGTTTTCAACGGATGAAGGAAGGATATGCGCCCTTGTTGTGCCAAAATGCAGCGGTATTTTCACTATGGGTAAATTCGAAAGCCTTATAATTCCTTGGGAAAAGGTCGAGTGCATAGGAGAGGACACCGTACTTGTTAGAATAAACGAAAACGAGTGCAAAAGACACGTGGGAGAACATGAAAAAAGGAAAAAACGCTTTTTTTAATATTAAAGATGTTAAAAATATGTAAATAATTTTGTTTGGTGTTGACAAATGGAGACAATAATGTTAAAATACAATGTATTGCGCCCATTTGTGACGCAAAATAAATAATACACACACAGAGAGCTTGACCGCTGTCGGTGCCTTAGGGCTTTTGGCGAGGTGCCTCTGTGGTGGAAAAACCGAAGGAGGACATTAAAATGTCTGTAATCTCAATTAAGCAGCTTCTCGAAGCTGGCGTCCATTTTGGACATCACACAAGAAGATGGAACCCTAAGATGGCAGAGTACATCTTCACAGAAAGAAACGGTATCTACATCATCGACCTTCAGAAAACTGTTAAAAAGTTCGAAGAAGCATATATGTTCATAAGAGATATCGCCGCTCAGAACGGTACGGTTCTCTTCGTAGGTACAAAGAAACAGGCCGCAGAAGCTATCAAGGAAGAGGCTACAAGATGCGGTATGTACTATGTAAACGTTCGTTGGCCCGGCGGAATGATGACAAACTTCAAGACGATCAAGAAGTCCATCGCTCGTCTCAACAGCCTCGAAAAGATGCAGGAAGACGGAACATTCGATCTTCTTCCCAAGAAAGAAGTTGCCGGAATGCAGAAGGAAATGTTCGATCTTGAGAAGAGCTATGGCGGTATCAAGACCATGGAGCAGCTTCCCAGCGCAATTTTCGTAGTTGACCCCAGAAAAGAGAAGAATGCAATTCTCGAAGCAAAGAAGCTCGGTATTCCCGTTGTTGCTATCGTTGATACAAACTGCGATCCGGATGATGCTGACTATGTAATTCCCGGTAACGATGATGCTATACGCGCTATCAAGCTCATTTCTTCCGTACTTGCAGATGCTGTTATCGAAGGCAAGCAGGGCGAGGAAATGGCAACAGAAGAGGCTGACATTGAGGCCGCTGTTGAAGAAAAGGAAGTAGCAGAGGACGCTGAATAATTTTTGTTAAAAAACTACTCAATTAAAAATATTGGAGGAAATAAAAATGGCACAGATCACAGCAAAAGACGTTGCGGCTCTCCGTGCAAAGACCGGTCTTGGTATGATGGACTGCAAGAAGGCACTTGTTGAAGCTGATGGTGACGTTGAGGCAGCCGTAAAGATTCTTCGAGAAAAGGGTCTGGCAACCGCTGCAAAGAAGGAAAGCAGAATCGCCGCAGAGGGCGTTGTTGATATCATGGTAGAAGGCAGAAATGCCGCTATGATCGAGGTTAATGCAGAGACAGACTTCGTTGCAAAGAATGCAACGTTCCAGGAATTCGTTAAGGGACTTCTCAGAACTCTCCTTGCTTCAAAGCCCTCAGATCTTGACGCATTCATGTCTTGCAAGTTTGATGGAAGCGAAACAACTGTTGCAGATGCACTTGTTGAAAAGATCGCAATGATCGGTGAGAAGATCAGCATCCGCCGTTTCGTTCTTACAGAGGGCGTTATGAGCACGTATATCCACGGTGCAGGTAGCACTGGCGTTGTAGTTGTATTTAATGCAGACGATGCAACAGCTGAAAAGGCTGAATTTGTTGAGTGTGCAAAGAACGTTGCTCTTCAGATCGCTGCAGGTAATCCCCCTGCGTATGTTGCAAAGACTGATGTTCCTCAAAGCGCAATTGACGAGGAAATGGCTATTCAGATCGCTGCTGCAAAGAACGACGAAAAGCTTGCTAACAAGCCCGATGCAGTTCTTGCAAAGATCATCGAAGGCAAGCTTGGTAAGCTCTTCTTCGAGAGAGTTTGTCTCCTTGAGCAGCCTTATGTTAAGGACGATAGTATGAGCGTTGGAAAGTACGTTGCTTCTTGCGCTAAGGCACTCGGAGCTGACATTGCTGTTAAGGCGTTCTACATCTTCGAAAAGGGCGAAGGTATCGAAAAGAGAGAAGATAACTTTGCTGAAGAGATCGCACAGCTCACAGGTAAGAAATAATTTTGATGAAAGAAGCTCCGACCTTGTTAAGGTCGGAGCTTTTTATTTTTTGAGAATGAATTTATGAAAAGCTTATTCCTATGTGTATGAGTGATTCATATGGAAAAATTTATATTTTTAAAAATGAACTTATTTGCAAAAGAGAGTCGGCTTTGTTTATTATCAGCAATTCTCAAAAAAGGTCTCGATGATCTTTGATGCGCCGTTGGGAGAATATTTCCAATAATCTATATGCTTCACCTTTTCGGTGTCGATAAAAACTCTTTCAGGAGTATATCTGGGGGACGCTTGCTCGCCTTTATACGAATCTATAAGAACCAGCTTCACCTTCATCCTCTCGGGAATTATGCTTTTTATGTAAACTGCCGCACTTTGACCGACAGTTACAGAGCAACCAAGTCTTTCGTCCCGAAATTCGGCAAGTCCCGCAAGATTTGGTGCAAGTTCAACGAAAATACCGTAGCTTTCTATACTTCTCACTATTCCTGCAACAGTCTGACCGGGGCTGAAAAGTGCCGCATTTTCCTCCCAAGTACCCAGAAGCTCACGGCGAGAGACGAAAATACGTTTGTTCTCCTCGTCTATCAACTTTACTACAACATCAATAATGTCCCCGCATGAAAGTCTGTCGGATGGATGAGATATTCTCGAAACTGATATACAGTCAACCGAGAGCAAAGAAGGTATACCGCAACCGATATCAACAAATGCACCGAAGCTTTCAAGATGAGTTACTTTTGCCTTGATTATGTCGCCGCAAATAAGGTCGGAAAGATAATTTTCTGCACATTCGAGCTGTGCGGCGCGTCTGGAAAGATAGACTTTTGGACGAGAGCCGTTTTTGTCGATTGATAGTATCTTAAAGCAAACCGGCTTTCCGACTCTGGTTATAATTGCGATGTCTTTGATCTCCTCGCCATCACTTTTCAGCAGAGCCTCGTTTTTTTCAATTATTCCCTCAATTCCGTAAAGATCGACGTGCAGGTTCATATCCCTGTCGCATATGATAGCGGTGGATTCAAGGATCTTTCCTTGCATATAAGCCTTTTCAAGCCCTTGAAGGGATGAAATATATTCTCTGTTTTCTGCGCTGCCCAGCCTCATTCCTTCCGGAAAATAGTTGTTTGTACCCATTGATTTTCTCCTCCGTTTATTTTTTTCTTGGTAAATTTTATGAGAATTAAAGAAATATTATTACTGCTTGGAGAGGATTTTTTGATGAGCTTATGAATTTTGTTAAGAAAGAAATAAATTGAAAATTATAAATGTAAACAGACAAATGAAATTAAAAGGTTTAGGTCCACGTTTCAAAAAAGTTTTCCCTAAACTTTATTGCAATGTTTGCATAAAATCTCCGTTAAATTCCAAGGTTTCTTACTATAACAAATTTATTTAAAAAACAAATTGCAAAAAAACGAGGAAATGGTATAAAAAACGAAGAAAAAACGAGGTATGAAATATCTAAATTAAAATATTTGAATATTTTCAAAGAAAATTCGAAAAACCTATTGACAAAATAAAAGAGAAGTGTTATAATATGGAGGTCAAAAAATTACAATATTGTTTACGGAGGATTCTAAAATGTCCACATTTATGGCAAAGAAAGAAACCGTAGAGCGTAAGTGGTATGTGATCGACGCTGCAAACAAGCCCCTTGGTAAAACAGCAGTTGCTGCTGCAAATATCCTCAGAGGCAAGCACCGTCCTGAATTCACCCCTCACGTTGACTGCGGTGAGTTCGTTGTAATCATCAACGCATCAAAGGCAGTTCTCACAGGTAAGAAGCTTGATCAGAAGTTCTACCGTCACCATTCCGGTTATATTGGTGGACTCAAGGAAGTCAACTATAAGACCCTTATGGCAACAAAGCCCGAGTTAGCAATGCAGCTCGCAGTGAAGGGAATGCTTCCTCACAACTCTATCGGAAGAACTGCAATCACACGCCTTAAGATATATGCAGGCGCAGAACATAATCAGCAGGCTCAGAAGCCTACTCCTTATGAAGTTTAAGGAAGGACGGTAAAATAAGTATGTATACAAGTGCAAAGCCTTATTTTTACGGCACAGGCAGAAGAAAGAAGTCTGTAGCTCGAGTTCGTCTTGTTCCCGGTACGGGCAACGTAACGATTAACGGACGCAATATAGACGATTATTTTGGACTTGAGACACTCAAGCTCATCGTAAACCAGCCCTTCGGTGTAATCGGTGCAGAGGGTAAGTTTGATATCATCGCAAATGTATGTGGCGGAGGTATTTCCGGACAGGCAGGAGCTATCCGTCATGGTGTAGCACGTGCTCTTCTCCAGGCAGATGAAGCAAACAGACCTGCACTCAAGAAGGCAGGACTTCTCACTCGTGACCCTCGTATGAAGGAAAGAAAGAAGTACGGACTCAAGGGCGCACGTCGTGCTCCCCAGTTCTCAAAGAGATAATTATTATCTACTACAAATCCCAGAAACACAAGGTTTCTGGTATTTTTTTATGTCCTTTGTCGCAACTTTGTCGCAAATAGGTTGCTACAACAAAAAAATACTGCTACCTTATTCAGTAGCAGTATTAAGCAAATCATTACACAATGAGTCAGATATTCTTGCATTGTGTTCTTCAAAGATATGTACATAAGTATCATTGGTTATCTGTGTTTGTGAATGACCAAGTGCAGAAGATACTGCTTTTGTATCATTCCCTAAATAGATAAGCAATGTAGCAAAGGTATGCCTTAAAGAATGTAAGTGTATGGGTGGTAAGTCATTTGCTTTTAGTAGTTTTTTCAAATCTGCATTGACTTTTGACCTATCAAGATTCCTACCGTCTAATCTGGCAAACAAGAAACCAGTTTCAACCCAAGCATCCCCACAGAGTGCTTTCCTTTCTTCTCTGTGTCTGATTTCTTCCTTTATCATATCAATTATAGCACTATTAACCTTTATAACTCTTGTACTTGCTTTTGTTTTTGTGTCATCTGTAAACCACTCTTTTTCTGCAAATGATAGTGTAGAATTTATCCTTATTAAGTTATAATCAAAGTCAATATCTCTTGCATATTTGAGGGCTAATAGTTCTCCAATTCTCATACCAGTCAAAAGCAATAGTCTGATTATTATATTCAACTGTG
>JAZUPD010000011.1:0-14894 GCA_045604985.1 Eubacteriales bacterium | reverse complement strand
TCGGGAATTTTTGTACCATTTGGACTTATAGGTCTTGGAATCTTTTTTTTATTTTATCTGAAATTCTTTTTTATAAGAAACCCCAAAAGAGCCTTTTCGTCTCTTTTAAAAAAAGGGAATAGCAGCGGTACATCGGGATTTGGTACGTTGACTGTGGCACTTTCAGGAACGCTTGGCGTTGGAAATATAGTAGGAGTTGCCGGAGCAATAATTATTGGCGGTCCAGGGGCTGTTTTTTGGATGCTGTTAAGTGCTTTTGCGGCGATGGTGCTGAAATATGCGGAAATATTGCTTGCACACAGTCACCGAAGAAAAACGGAAAAGGGCTATCTTGGCGGTGCTATGTATTATATTGAAGATATGCTGGGAGGAAGATTAGGGAAAACGGTCGGAGCGGTTTTTGCCCTTGCTTGTCTTCTAAACTCCGTATCTATGGGATGTATGCTTCAGGCAAATGCTGTCTCAAGCTCTTTTTCCGAGATATCCTCGATGTCACCTGCATTTATCGGGGTTATTCTTGCCATTGTCTGCGGAGTCGTTATTGTTTGCGGTGTGCATGACATCTCACCTTTAACGAGCATAATAATTCCCGTCATGACCATATTCTATGTTCTTATATCCCTTTTTGTGATAACTGTATTCAGGGAAAATCTGTTTTTTGCTATAAGACTGATAATTATAGATGCTTTTGATTTTGAAAGTGCCGGCGGAGGAATTTTTGGCTTTATTCTGTCGGACGGAATAAGATATGGTACGATGCGAGGGATTTTATCAAACGAGGCGGGGTGCGGTACTGCACCAATGGCTCATTCCGCATCGAATGTAAAAAGCGGCGCAGAGCAGGGGATTTGGGGTATAATTGAGGTCTTTGTTGACACTGTACTTCTTTGCACGCTTACTGCGCTTTCTATACTGTGTGTGTTTGGACAAAAAACAACAGATTTTTCGACTGGAGAGGAGATGAAGCTTGTGCTTTCATCATACGGGGCTGCTATGGGAAGGGCTGCCGCACCGTTAATTTCCGTGATGGTGTTTTTCTTTGCTTTTGCTACGATAATCTGTTGGGCATATTATGGGAATTGTACAGTGACTTATCTTACGAAAAGAAAAAGTATAGCTTGGATATATAAGATTTCATATATCATCTGCGTTTTTATTGGGGCTTTGAGAGTCGGGGGTATCATATGGTGGCTCTCAGATGTTGCCATTGCTTCAATGACGCTTTTAAATCTTACGTTTTTATATTTAATGAGACGGGAAATAAAGCAGGAAACCGAAAAACATTACATAAATGGGGGAAGTGCCTCTTTTTGACTTGGCAAAAAGGAAATTATTGCTGAGTTACGATGGATTTGTCGATTAAAACTTTCAAAAAGTATTCGCCTTCACACATCGAAAGCTCCTATTTAACAAATGTCATAAAAAATATCCGAGCCAATATTTGGCTCGGATATTTTTTATCTGATTTAATCTTCAATTTTTGTGATGTCTGCACCGAGACTTTTTAACTTGCCGACAATATCGTCATACCCGCGCTCGATGGAAATTATGTTTGTAATTTCAGTAGAGCCCTCCGCTACAAGTCCTGCGATTATCATTGCAGCACCGGCACGCAGGTCAACTGCCTTAACAGACGCACCGTGAAGTTTCGGCACACCGTTTACTTTGGCGGAAACTCCGGAAACAGTTATATCAGCACCCATTCGCTGAAGCTCCTCAACATATCTGAAACGGTTTTCCCAAACGCCCTCGGAAACCGTACTTTCACCTTCAGAACAGCAAAGAACCGCTGTGAGTTGAGGATGCATATCTGTTGGAAATCCGGGATAGGGAAGGGTTTTTATATTGACTTTTTTCAGGGGCTTTACCTTTTCAATTATAATGGAATCGTCAAGCTCCTCTATTGCCATGCCCATTTCCTCAAGCTTTGCGGAAACGCTTTCCATATGCTTGGGTATAACATTTTTAACGCATATCTTACCACCTGTTGCGGAAACCGCAGCCATAAACGTTCCGGCTTCGATCATATCAGGAATAATGGCATATGTACAGCCGTGCAGCTTCTCAACTCCGGTAATTTTTATGATATTTGTTCCTGCTCCGGTGATCTTTGCGCCGCAGGTATTAAAAAAGTTTGCAAGGTCAACTATATGTGGTTCTCTTGCGGCGTTTTCAATAACCGTCTTGCCCTTTGCAAGAACAGCGGCTATCATAACATTGATTGTTGCACCCACGGAAACAACGTCAAAATATACGGAATTTCCGTGAAGCCCGTTTTCGGCATTCGCATATATATATCCGCTTTCGGTATCAACGGTAACCTTTGCACCGAGAGCTTCAAAGCCCTTGATATGCTGGTCAATGGGACGAACTCCAAAATCGCAACCGCCGGGCCAGCCGACCTTTGCACTCTTAAATCTTGCCAGCTCTGCACCGATAAGATATGTAGAACCTCTCATCTTGCTGACCAGCTCATAGGGGGAAATACCACCCTTTACATTTTTTGAGTCTATCGTAACGCAGTTTTTGTCGAGATATGTTATCTCAGCTCCCATTGCCTCAAGAATATCAAGTGACTTTTTTACATCACTTATGGCGGGGAGATTTTCTATGGTACATTTTTCGCCGGTAAGAATGCTTGCAACAACGATTGGAAGTGCGGCATTTTTCATTCCGCTTATCTCGACGTCGCCGCGGAGCTCATGTCCGCCATTTACAATATATCTTTCCATCAGGTCAAACCTCTTCTTTTCAGGGTTATATATAATAAGTTAGTACTCTAAATAAAAATATATAAAAGAACTACCTTATATTATAACATAGTTTCGAATAAAATGAAAACAGAAATTTAAACAAATTTTATATTATTTTAAACTGAATGGCAAAAAAATAACAAACAGACGATTTCATTTAACATTTGTGTTGTTTATAGAGATTTTTTCACCGTTTACTGCATTATAATAGGTATCATCAATACCGTTTTCTTTCCACTCAATGCGCCAAGAAGGCATGAGATATAATTTCGAGCCATCTCCCGAAATATGAGAGTGATAGCATATGCTCATATTTTCAACAGTAAGCATGGAGGGTATTTTTTCACCTTTTTCTTTTGCCATATCGAGAGCGCTCTTCTCAATAAAAAGTATATTAACGCTGTCGAGAGTGTGTGCAGAAAAACTTTCGTCAACTGACAAAAAGCACCATGTACCGTCAAGATAGATAAGGTCGTCTTGGTAAAAAAAGCATTTTAAGGTATGATTTTGTATATTTTTTTCATCAAAAGTCTGCATTATAATAGCATATCTTAGCGAATCCTGCTTTTTTACTGAAACGATTTTAAAATTATCCCCCAGAGTAGATGCAATTATTTCCTTGAAAGTTTTGATCTCTTCTTTATTCATTTCATTGGTTGGCTCAGTGATCGAATTATTACCTTTTGAATATACTATGCTGAAATCTTCACCAATTTTAAGCCTTGAATCCTCGCCAAAAAACTCCACGCCTTCGGGAGTAGCAAAAGCTTCTTCATATTCTCCCATCAGTTTTTCTGCAATTTTTTTGCTGTAATTATTTTCAATATTAAAGATATATACTTTTGAGTCTTTGTCGGCAAGATTGAGAAATTTTTCATCTACAGTTATTCCGCCTGACATGAGGAGATTTGAAATATTATCCATTGCCTTTGAATCATAAACTTTGAGACTTGTTCTTCCGATGAGCATAGCGGCAAGAAAAATATTTACTGCCACCAGAAGGATTATCAGAAAAATTTTAATATTTTTCCAGTTCACATCAAAGCTCCTTTCATTCAGCTTTTTATCTTAACGGGTGTCCATTCCGCATAAAATTTGCCGTCAGCGTTTTTTTCATACCTGTAAGTCAAGGTGTATTTTTCGTTTTTATTGCTGGTACCTTCTGCAATATTGACTATCCAGCTTGCGGGAACGGATTTTTGAATATTTGAGCGGTCTGCGTTGATTTTGGCTGGAAAAAGCTTCATTCCGGTCAATTTTTTTGAGTTGATCTCAAGTATCAACGCATGATTTTTTGTTTCGATCGGAATATTATCATAAAAATACCCGAATTTTAATGTTAAGGTTTCACCTTTTCTGTAAAGATCTGTCAGCAGTAATTCGCCGTCGCCTATGTTTGCACCTTCGATTTTAGAAAATATTGCGGCAATAGAATTTGCAACCGAGAGACATTCGTACATTGAATGAGCTTCATCAGCTCCTTTGCCGGAAAAAACGGAAAGCGATATACCATCGGTGTTATTAAGGGTTGAATATTCAATGTATTCATCGGTAAAGGTCAGAGTACCGTGAGTTGACATATATACCGTACCGCCTTGCTCCTCGTCAAAATAACTTCCTGTTTTATTTGGATTTATATCGAGTTTTTTTGCAAAGGAGCTTTGAAGATCTGTATTTGTTGAGAGTCCTTCGATCCCACTTGAGCATGATATTGAGCTTTTGGGAGACATATCGTCAAAAATGAGTGTTGAGGAAAGGAGATTTTTTTCGGCAGATGCATAAAATTTTGCCGAAACCATAGCACCTGCATCAATATATATCTCAAGATCGGGAATGCCTATTCTTTTATCAATGAGTGATTTATCAAGAATATATTTTTTAACGATTCCGTTCATTTCTCGGGAAAGTGCGAATATAGAGTCTTTTTTTGTATTTTCGGGAAAAATAATGATCTCGCTGATAACCGACGTTGCAATTTTATCATTGATCGCTGCGGAATTTGAATTGCTGTCCTCTATTGAATGAAGATACATTAAAGCTGCGGGAAGGGGCGTGTGATATCTTATATAAATGAAGCCGCTTGATTCTATTGCTTCATCAAAGGCAAGACTATCGTCTTCAATTACTATGCAATTATGTGAGAGCATAGTTGCAATATCGCCCTCTATAAGTGAATATATCTCTTGCATATAATTTTTACCCGAACAAATTGCAAAAACACTTCCGTTTTCTTTTTTAAACGCTATTTCTGCGGGTATTAGCATATTTTCTGAAAAAGTATCAATTTCGGTGGAAAGAGGAGATTTCAGAGTGAAGATGTTGTCAGGATAATTGTCTGCTCCGTTTTCATTTCTCTTGCGAAGAGCATTGAAATGTAATAAAACCATTAGCATGACAACAAGAAAGAGCAATGTGATCACAAGTGTTTTGATGATCTCGATCTTTTTTTCAGTCTTTCTCACTTTCTTTACTCCTTTTTGATTATTATTCCTCGGGTTCGTTTTCAAGCTTAGTCTTTACGGGCAGAACTATATCAACTATCGTTCCGATATTCAGCTTGCTCTGGATTCTGATGCGTCCGCCGTGAGATTCGATAAGCTCTTTGGCGATTGCAAGTCCGAGTCCTGTGCCGCCTGTATCGCTTGTGCGTGCCTTTTCAACTCTGTAGAAGCGTTCGAAAATTCTCGGCAGATCTTTTTCGGGAATACCCAGACCGTTATCCATTATTCGTACAAGCACGTTGTTCTGGTCAGCCATTGAACTGCTGACAACAATAGTGCCGCCATCCGGCGTATATTTTATGGCATTTGAAATGACGTTAACTATGACCTGGTCTATCCTATCTTTATCGGCAGTTATCCGCGGTATATTATCTGCCGCTTGAAGCATTAGTTTATGATCATGGGAAGTGGCGTCAACATTCATGACTTCGCAAAGATGCCGTAGACTGTCATTTATGTCATATTCAACTATCTGCCATTTTGTACGCTTGTTATCAAGTCTTGAAAGAGTAAGCAGGTCTCTTACGATCCCAGTCATTCGATTGCTTTCGCTGACCGTCATTTCAAGAAGCTTTGTTCTTATCTCTTGGGGAAGCTCGGGATGTTCAAGAACAGTCTCGCAAGCACCCTTTATGGCAGTGAGAGGGGTGCGAAGTTCGTGGGAAACATTTGCAACGAACTCGCGTCTTGATTTTTCAAGCTCATATCTGGAAGTAACGTCGTGAATTACCGTAATTATACCATCCCGCATCTCGCCGCTCTCGTTATATCTGATACCCCCGAAATTGACTTCCAGAACTTTTGATGCAAAAACGATCTCATCGAAGATGATATTGCTTTCATCGGGAAGATCATCTTTTCCGTTTTCGCCCGCACTCTGAATGTCAAAAAGACTAAGAAGTGCGGAGAGAGTAAAGCGTTCGTTAAATTTGTCTCCTAAAAGCTCGATGGCGAATTGATTGATGTTGAGAACTTTTCCGTCGTCCGTGAAGGTAATAACACCTGCTTGAAGATGTGAAAAAACAGTCTCAAGCTTTTTTTGCTCACCCGCAACCTCGTCAAGTGTGGTTTTGAGCCTTTTTTTCATGTGATTGAAGGTGTCCGTAAGAATACCTATCTCATCCTTTGAGTGAACTTCTATTTTGTGTGAAAAATCGCCGGCTGCAACAAGCTTTGCGCTCTTCGTAAGGATCTGAATGGGAGCAGTTATCGCTTTTGAGAGAAAGAATGCAAGCACTACAGCAATAACCAGACCGATCAGGATAGATTGCAAAATGATGGTAAATAACATCCAGCTGAGCTGACGCATATCGTCCTGAGAATCTCTTATATAGATGATACAGGAACGCTCCTCGCCCTCAAGATAAAGTGCAAAATCCGTATAAGAGACCGCCTGACTTTGGGTTCCGGAAGTCTTTTTGTTCATTGCACTGATAAGATTCGGGGTTTTTTCCGGATACGAGTTATTTGAAGAATCAGAGCTATCCAGATAATTTCCGTTCATATCGAGAATGTAAAAATTTCGATAACTGTCGATGCCGAGTATGCTGCTGTACGAAAGTAAGGTCTCCTTTTGCCTGCGAACATAATCGCTGTTTCCCAAAGCACTTTCAAGCTCTAAATAAAGCGGAGAATCCTCGGCAAACGTGGTTTCCATAATGTTGGAAAAAGACCTTGAATAATAGCTGTAAATATTGCCGAGAAGAACCACGGCAACAACGCTCATGACCGTGATTATAAAAACGACGAGTATAAGTATTATTTTGGAATACAGACTCTTTTGCATAATGTCCATTCCTCTTTTTTGTTTTTATTTGAGATAATAACCGATGCCGCGCTTTGTCAGCAGATATTCAGGCTCACTCGAGTCTTTTTCTATTTTTGCTCGAAGCCTTGAAACCGTAACGTCCACCGCTCTGATATCGCCCAGATATCCCTCATAGCCCCAAACAGTTTCCATAAGCTGCTCACGGGTAAAAGGCTTACCGAGATTTTTGGCAAGAAATAGGAGAAGGTCATATTCCTGACGGGACAGGGAAATAGGCTCGCCGTTAAGTGTAACGTCGTATTTTTCGGTGTTGATGGAAAGACCGCGTACCGTGATGCTTTTCTGTTCTTCGGGTGTGTTATTTTCGGGATTTACAAGCTCGTTTGCACTGCGGCGGATATTAGCTTTTATTCTTGAAAGAAGCTCGCTGAAGGAAAAAGGCTTTGTGACATAATCGTCTGCACCTGTGTCAAGACCGAGTATCTTATCCTTTTCTTCTTCTCTTGCAGTAACCATGATTATAGGGGTTGAAAACTTTTTTCTTATTCTTGCGCAAACCTCGAAGCCGTTCATTTTCGGTAGCATGAGGTCAAGCAAGATAAGGTCAAATTGTCCTGTAAGTGCTTTATTCAGTCCCTCCTCGCCGTCCGAGGCGATATCGTATTCGTATCCCGCCAGCATAAGGTTCACAGCAAGAAGCTGAGCAATGTTGCTTTCATCTTCAACTATTAGAATTTTTTTCTTTTCAGTCATAATAATTACCTCTTAATTTCCCGCCAGAGCATTGATCGCCGTAACTGTTCTTCCGTTTGATTTAGCTCCTGTGACAATGTTTTTGAATTTGATTATATTTTCGCTGTTTATCCTGTCAAAAAATATAGAGCTATTGATATTGAAATTGATATTTGCATTGTCGTTTAAGTTGCTAATCCTAAATCCGTCGTTCAGAAGTATAAATCCCTTTGATCTTAGTTCGTTTTTTTCGGCTGAAGAAAGGGCAATGAGAGTTTTCTTTTTAACAAGATTATATAGCTTATCATTGAATAGTGCGGCTTGGTCAATCGGTCTTATATCCGATTTTTCGTCTATGCTGACAGCAAAAGTATGACCCGTGGAGGCAAGATCTGTAATGAACTCCGAATTTTTCTTTTGAGAAATAAAATCCAACGACATAGCAAAGGTCATGGAAATACCGTAATCATTTATTATATCTAAAAGCTCGTTTATCTCTGCAGTGCTTTTTTCCGAAAGATCGGTGAAGAATGAAAATATGTCTCTGCGAATAGCAACACCGCCGACCCCCGCACTTCCGACAAAAGAAGAGGCGGAGGTGATATAATAGTCGATCAATATTTCAAGAGGGAGAACGTTTTCATTATAGTATATTCTAACGATGTCTTTATCATAGAAGACGGCATGCTCAAATTCCAATCCAAGAATATCGGAAACGGTTTTGGCTGAGATATATAACTCATTCTTACCCTTATGAATCTGGATGCTTCCTCTGTTGCTTCCTCCGGAAAAAAATCTTCCGTTTTCAGCTGAAATAGAAATAAAATCTCCGTCATTTCTTTCTATGATATAGCAACTGTATTCATCCGAAAAGTTTAAAGAAAGATGCTCAAATGAAAGAAAGACCGATATTGGAACGAGAAATTCATCATTTATCGTGATAAGGGGTAAGAGAGAACTTTTATACCAGGCTTCGTTGCCGATAAATATCGTTGGAATGTCTTCCTCCTCCGCAACGGAAGCAACCGGAAAAAGGAGCATAAAAATAGTTAAAACAGCAAGAAAAAAGCAAAATTTTCTTTTTTTCATCGAACTGGCTCCTTTCTCTTGATTATTTGCTTTTGTAATATGCAACGGCAAGATCGACTACCATTCCGTAGCTTTTTTCTCCCTCGGTTCCGTTGAGCTTGAGAAACGTGTCGTTGACGGTTCCGCTCACCGTGCTTGCAACTGAATCACGGAATTGATCAAAAAAATCCGAATATGCAATCAGTTCATAAACAGCATTGGTGTTCATTGATCTGATTACCTTGGAGTGAAGCTCCTTGTCGGTGGAATAAAGAGCATTAAGGACATAATCAAGCATATTCATATATGCACTGTATCTTATATATGGGTCTGAGCTGTCCTTGCAGACAAGAAAAGCAATGAAATTAGCTTCATCTTCTCGGGCGACACCTCTCTGATGGGCAAACTCATGAGCGGCAGTAAAGGGGATGGTGTAGTCGGGGAAATGGGTATTGATATTTGCCTCGCCGGTAAAATATGAATATATACCCGTAATGTGTGTATAAGACAAGGCTCGGCTTAGCATAACGGGCTTTAGCTCGCCCCTTATACTTGAAAGAAATTTATTATCCTTCAAAAAAGTTTTATAATCTTCATTCAGCTTATGGGAAAGCTCGCCAATATCATAAGGCATGATGGAAAAATTCATCGAACGAAAGGCGATTGATTTTGCCTCCTCGTTTGTTTTTTCTGCCAATATGACAGCCGTATTATAAAGCTCCTCAGATGTGACGGCTTTTCTTTCGAGATTCAATTTTTTGTCAATGGTTGAGGTGTTATATCCAACACCGAATGACCAGAAAAAGAGAACGTAGAAAAGGCAGGCGACTGATAAGAGAGTAGTGATATATGAGAAGACAGAGCTCCAGGAATCGGAATGATTTTTTGCTGCATACCTGATAAGGAGAAAGGCAATAACGGGAATAAGCAAAACCAGAGCCTCTGCCAAGGAAAAAGGCAAAAGGTTAGAAATCTTTGCAGTTATGAAACGAATGATTGAGCTGATTTTAAAGTTGAAAAAGTCGGAAAATGGTTCTGAAAAGGCAGAAACGACGTGAAAAACAGCAGTTAGAGCAGTGATGCAAAAGATGACCTTTGATGTCGTAGGAACTTTTTTTCTCTTTTTTTCAATTCCGTAGGTTCTTAAATAATTATCCACTTTGTTATACCTCAATTTTTAAATTGTGTTCTGATGCAACTGATTCCATATCAAGGGGAAGCGGGGCGAAAAGCTCAGTGATGCTTCCCCATGTTGGATGTGGAAAGGAAAGATAATAAGCATGAAGAGCTTGCCTTGATATTTCCTTAGATTTCTTACCGTAAAGGTCGTCTCCGAGAATAGGAGTACCGAGATGTGCAAAATGAAGTCTTAACTGATGGGTTCTTCCGGTTATCGGGCATGCCCTCACGGCACTCAAAGCTCCGTCGCTTGAAAGCACGTCGTAGTGAGTTATTGCTCTTGCGGAATCGGGAAGACGTTCACAGACCTGGCGAGTGATTATGCTTTTCTCGCACCGTCTGATATATGTGTCGATCTTTCCTTCTGGCTCTGAAAGACTTCCGCAAATTAGGGCAATATATTTTTTTGTTATAAGCCCCTTTTTCATAGACTCGTAAAGCCGATTTGCGCTTATTCTGTTTTTTGCCACCAGCACTATACCGCTTGTATTTCGGTCAAGCCTGTTGACCGAGCGGAAAATGAAGGGCTCGTCCGCATTTTGCATATAAAAGCATAGCCCGTTTGCAAGCGTGTCGGAAAAATGACCGTGAGATGGGTGGGTTGGCATATGAGGAGGCTTATTCAGCGCGATGATGTCCTCATCCTCATATAAAATGTGGAGAGGAAGCTCGGTAGGCACAAGATTTTCGTTTTGTACCTTGTCCTCTGTTTCAATGCAAAGAACCTCGCCAGTGTGCAGGATCCTGCGGACTGTAACATGCTCGCCGTTAACCGTAATGCCCGTGGGACTTTTTTTGAGAGAAGTGATCATTTTTGCGGAAAGACGAAGCTCTTTTTTTAGTATTTCAAGAACTGTTTTTCCGTTTTTGAAAAGATCTACGTCTATCTTCATAAAAGACCTGCCTTAATTATAAATATTCATTTTATATTATATCATAAAATATTTACATTAGCAATAGATATTTTTAATATTATCATTTGCACAAAAGGCGGTGCGACTTTTTGTGCAATATGCTGATATAAATAAATTAAATCAAAAATTACTTGAAAAATATGAAAAAAAAGTGTATTATATATGTAGTTAAAATTCTATCAAGCAGAAAGGAATATTTTATCATGAAATTAAGTGTTTTAGCTAATCTTTATGGCGCAAAGTCTCTTGATGAGACTCTTTCTATCCTCTCAGGTCTTGGAGTACATACCGTTGAGATAGGTGCAGGCGGATATCCCGGCAAGGATCATTGCAATCCTGAAGAGCTTCTTGCAGATGCAAAGAAATATGACGAGTTTGTTGCTACATTCAAGAAATACGATGTTGAGATTTGTGCTCTTGCTTGCCATGGTAACCCTCTCCATCCCGATGCGACAACCGCAAAGGCATATGACGAGGATTTCAGAAATGCAATTCTTCTTGCCGAAAAGCTCGGAGTTGATACAATAATCGGCTTCTCAGGCTGCCCCGGTGATTCAGAGGGCTCAAAGTATCCCAACTGGGTAACTTGCCCCTGGCCTGAGGACTTCCTTGCAATTCTCGATTGGCAGTGGAATGAAAAGCTCATTCCTTATTGGAAGGAAATGGGTGCATTTGCGCTCGCTCATAATGTTCCTCATATCGCTTTTGAGATGCATCCCGGATTTTGTGTTTATAACCCAGAAACTCTCCTTAAGCTCCGTGCGGCAGTAGGTGATGTTATCGGTGCAAACTTTGACCCCTCTCATCTTATCTGGCAGGGCATGGATCCCGTTGCCGCTATCCGTGAGCTTGCGGGTGCGATCTACCATGTTCATGCAAAGGATACGAAGATTGATAAGTATAACACAGCAAAGAACGGCGTTCTCGATACAAAGCATTATGGCGACGAGCTTCACCGTGCATGGGTATTCCGCACCGTTGGATACGGTAATAACGAAACATACTGGAGAGATCTCGTCAGCAATCTCCGCCTCTGCGGCTATGACAGAGTTCTTTCGATCGAGCATGAGGACAGCGTAATGTCCATCGACGAAGGACTTCGCAAGGCAGTTTCCTTCCTTAAGGATATCGTAATTTATGAAGAAAAGCCCACAACAATGAGCTGGGCTTAATACTTACGGGCGGCTCGTTTTGAGCCGCCTAAGCATTTTAATATTAATTAATAATTTAGCAGAGAATCGGTGAGGATATTTATTTGGCTCTCCCCTTTGGAAGCTTCCGCACAGCGGATGATGAGGAGTCACCTGAAATGACTGAAAGTCTTGTTTTGCGGCGTTTTATGCCTGCGCCTCATCCGTCAACAAGCTGCCCCTTTCCCTCAATGGGAAGGCTAATGCCCCCTCATTTTCCGCTAAATTATTATTTATCAGAGAAGAGGTGGAAAAATGGAAAAAGAAATTCTGAAAGAAAAATTTATTGAGATATACAAGTCGAAAATAACAAGAGAGGGTGCGGATAAGCTTCTTGACTATCTCCTTTCGCCGTCATGTGATTTTTTTGATGCACCCGCCAGCACCCGTTATCACGGCTCGTATCCCGGCGGACTTCTTGAGCATTCGCTGAATGTTTACGAATGCCTTTGCGACTATATGGCAAGACCAAGGGCAAAGGAGCTTTACGGCATGAATTACAGCGAAGAAACTATTGCAATTTCAGCACTTTTACACGATATCTGCAAAACGAATTTTTATAAGCTCGGCACAAGAAATGTAAAGGAGGATGGCGTTTGGAAGAGCGTCCCCTCTTATTCCATTGAGGATAAGCTGCCATATGGACACGGCGAAAAATCTGTATATATCATTTCTGGATATATGCGCCTGACACGGGACGAAGCCTTTGCGATAAGATATCATATGGGCTTTGCGGGAGCAGGACAGGATGAAAAGCTTAATGTGGGCAGTGCATTTGAGATGTTCCCGCTGGCGTTCGCCCTTTCAACTGCCGATATGGAAGCCACTTACTTCATCGAAGGAAAAGAAGGATAGGATGATTGGAAAAAATATGTTTATCAATATTGGTAAAAAAATTATAATGACTAAAAATGTACCTCATTTCACCTGATAAAAAGCAATATAAGGAAAATCTGCATTGCCACAGCACCTTTTCGGACGGAAAGAAGACGCCGGATCAGCTGAAGGAAATCAATGCTGGCATTTATGATAAGCTCCTTTGCAATGATAATGCCCGAAGGCTTTGAGTACGGCGCAATAGTCCAAGCTATTGAAAAAAGTGAAATGTATTCGTCAATGGTCCCATTATAAAAGAGGTTTCAATAGAGGGGAATAAGGTTCATATAGATTGTTCGCCCGTGAAGCATATTGCGGCATTTACCGGAAGCAAGACACCGATATGTGCCTTTGCACCAAATAACGGATTTATTACGAGAGCTGATTTTGAGCTTGACGACAGAGCAAAGTTTTTGCGTGTTTCGATTACCTATGAGGCAGGAAGACATGCGACACAAGAGACTTTTTTAGAGACGAGCTTCCTTTTTGTAAATAATTAAGCCAAGGCTTTTTGTGTGCCTTGGCTTTTTTAAAATTATACTTTAGAATGAACGATTTTTCCATCTATGATGGTGATATAAGCCTCTGCACCTATGTTACGGAGGGGATCGGCTTCCCAGATAACGACGTCGCCATCCTTTCCGCACTCAAGGCTTCCGACTCTGTCGCCGATTCCCGTATGTTTTGCCGGATTGATTGTGATAGCCCTCCAAGCTTCTTCATAATCAAGTCCCGATCTTTCCGCAAGACCAGCACAAAGGGGAAGATACATAAGCGGAATGACGGGGGCATCGGTAATGATACTTATGGGCACTCCCGCACGGTGGAGATCACCGGGGGTTGAAAAATCCTTGTTTTTTAGTTCTATCTTGCTCTTGTTTCCAAAGGAAGGACCAACGAATGCGGGGAAGCCTTCCTTTGCAAGCTCGTCTGCAATGAGAGAGCCATCCGTGCAGTGATCCAGAGTCAGCTTAACGCCAAATTCCTTTGCGATCCTGATAGAGGTGAAGATGTCATCTGATCTGTGAGCATGAGCCTTCAGCGGAATTTCGCCTTTTATAACGGGTATCATTGCTTCAAGCTTCATATCAAAATTTGGCTCTTTGCCGCTTTCCTTTGCTTCAAGATATTTTTTTGATTTAAAGAGCAACTCTCGGAGCAGTGCTGCAGTACCCATTCTCGTAATGGGGGTTTTTTTGCCATTCTGACCATAAACCCCTTTGGGATTTTCACCAAAAGCGCATTTCATTGCAACGGGATCTCTAATTATCATGTTGTCAACTCTTTTGCCTGTCAGCTTTATAGAAGTGAATGTTCCACCCACTACATTTGCACTGCCCGGGCCCGTACAAGCAGAGGTTACTCCATGAGAAATTGCCTCTTCGAAAGTTTCGTCAATAGGATTTATACTGTCGATAGCACGCATATGAGGGGTGATTGGGTCGCTTGCCTCATTATAGTCGTGACCTTCCCAACGCATAGCGGAATTATCAAGCCCGATATGGCAATGTGCTTCAACACAGCCGGGGGTTACCAGCTTACCGCTTGCATCAATAAATTCAGCCCCCTCGCAGGAAATGTCTTTTCCCACTTTTTCGATCTTTCCGTCGTCTCCGATGAGGACACAGCCACAGATAATGTCTTCACTTGCCATTGTTTTTACATGACCGTTTTTAATAAGTAACATAATAATAGCCTCCCTATACATATATATTACATTTTAACATATTTTTCCGCCAATTTCAATATAAAAAACAGCAAATAGATTTCAGAATGTTGAATTGTTACCTAACATTGAAAATCCAACAGCGTTTAGCTACAAAATTTGTCAAAAAGATTGTGTTTTTATGATTTTTATGGTATAATTATTTATATTTGAAATTTTGAGGTGTATTTATGGACGTTCGGATGAT
>JAZUPD010000010.1:0-10151 GCA_045604985.1 Eubacteriales bacterium | reverse complement strand
GGAAATTTTTTGCGATTATTTTACCACAGAAAAAGCAAATTCAAGAAGATTTTCAATTTTTATAGCAAACATCCTGCTCCTCATCTGCTTTGAAAATGCAAATTTCACTGCCATCAAGCGGAGCTTCGTTCATTTTAACGGCGCAGATGCGGTTGTTTTTTGTGGTTTTATAGTAATAAACGGCATTCTCAAGATCGACCCCCGCAGAATAAAGCGTTACATCATCCGCCCCTAAAACTTTTATGCTTCCCTTCACCATCGCAACAGAATCAAGAATATGAAAGAACTGCGAAAGGTCATTTTCCCTTGAGCAGGCGAGCAAAAAAGAAGCCTTTACAAATCTCGAAGTGCTAGAAAAATCCCCCGGAAGACCAATAGCTCCAAAGCCACCGCTAAATGGCAATATGCCCATATCCGAAAAAGCATTTTCCCTGTTTTCATTGCTCAAATTCAGGTAATGAGAAAGATTTTGCAAATGAAAATCGAATGGCGGATTGTTTGTCAAAACATTTACGGGATTTTTATATATTATTTGCCCCTTTTCGGTGACCTCTAAAACGATAGATCGTTCTCTGTCAGCAATATGCCAATGAAGTGGCGAGAGAGGGATCTCGGGGCTGAAATCAATAGCGCAAATATGGGTTTTTTCAAGCAGTTTCTCAGCATCATTCACCGTTTTACAGCTTGATAGCACCCATGGAATAAGCTCAAATGGTGAAATATTGCTTTTTTCATCTTCAATTTCATTGGAATATTGGGCGTTATCAGGAAAATTCAAGCCTGCCATGCCAAGTCCATGCTCGTTGGCCGCCTCAAAATATAGCGGATAACCCTCTCTGATCATCCCCATTCCGATCATGGCAAAATGCTCTTTGATTTCGCCTGATTTTCGGAAGAAAAATGGAAATTTTCCGGGCGTTATCACAATATTCATTTCAAGGGAATAATGAAGATCCATATTCCGCCCGAAAAAGGCATTTTTTCCTTTCATTAAAATGCTTGTACACATATTTTCTCCTTAATTTTTTAATATCAAGCGATCCGCACAAACTATCTCCGTTTGATAGTTTGGATCGAACTTTTACAAAGCTTTTACCTGAAAGCGTCCTCACATCCCCACAAATTCTTATTTATAACATAAACTCCAAAATCATCGTCTAAAACCCGTTACCTCGCCTGTTTTCTCGGTCTTCACAAGACTTCCGTCTGCGTCAAAGCTATGTCTATAAACAATGCAAGCACCGCCGATGCTGAACGAGCTTGTTGCGGGAGAATAATATGCCTCGGAAATATATTCGGTCTCCCAAAGCATCTCACCATTCTCGCTTACCGAAAGCTCGCCGCAAACAGAGCCTTCAACAGAATAAAAATTCTTTGGCAATCTATCCTCGCCATCGCATACCAGAAGAACGGCAGTATAATTATTTTGTACATCCTCCAAAAGATTTTCCGTATTCATATATATACCGTAGCCATTTATTCCGCTACTGCTCGCAGAAGTCTCCTCCGTCGCAATCTCCATATCATCCGGATTTTTCCAGATACTTTCAATGATATAGCTTATTTCATCGTGGGGCGTTCCAATATCTCTGCCGTGTTTCGGCACGGCATATGCACTGAGATACAGCTTTCCGCCAAAATCAAGCATATCGCATATAAAATATGCCTCATCCTCAGAACTATAAGAAATTCCCTCTCCTATCTCCCCGTCTCTCGATACCTTATAGATAGCCTCCTGAAGCTGATATCCACCAATCTGAACTATATATCCGTCACCAAAGGGAGCAACGTTCCAAATTCCTTTGTTGCCGATCTCCGTCTCTTTTTGATATAGGATTTCCCCATCAAGATCCATCCTTATAAACACAAATCTTTTAAGCTCGGCTCTTGCAAAAATCACCATTTCGTCCCCTTCGGGAATTATCTCGGCAATGCTGAAGCGGTTATATGTGAGAAATAATTTTTGAAGCAAGCTCTCACCGCTTTTTTCATCGAATATTTCAACAAATCCGCAGGATTGCGAAGGTGCTATGATAGGCGAATATACCCCATATACAGCGATATATTTCCCATCCGAAAGAAGAGTATAGCCCTCAACATATCCATCTCGAAGAGGAATTTTTGTTTCCCACAAAACCACGCCGTTCTCTTCTTTTTTGAACATCATTTCGCCGCTTCTCATAATTCCGTACATCTCAGCGTCATTATCAAGATAATACCATGAATAAGTCTCTGAAATGTTGGAATTGAATGACTCCCAAATATTCTTAAGCTCCTCTGAGGTGGGCTTTGCAATACCGATGGCACTTCCCTCATAGCTGTCAATTATAACAACTGCCGTTTGCTCAAGCTTGAACTTCTCTGTTATTATGTCCCGATATACCTTTTTTATATCATTTCTCGAAAGATTTTCTCTTGAAAGCTCATGCTCCTCAAAAAACGTTACCGCATCGTTATATTCCTTTACCTCTGCTGCACATCCAACGAGAGCCGCAAGAACGGCAAGCACTGCCGCCGCCATTATTATACTACGCCGAACACCCGATTTTTTAACTCTTTTTTCTTTTGCGGGAGCATCAAAAAGCTTGGGCATTGGAATTTTGTCAAGCTCACCGAGGGCTTTTTTTATTTCACTTTTTTTCATCGCAAAATACCTCCGCTATATTTTTTTAGTTTTTTTATCACTCTTTGAAATCTCTTCTGCGCAGCAAAAACGCTTATATTCATTATTTTTGCCACCTCTGAAAATGAAAGCTCACCATAGATACGCAGTAGAATTATTTCTCTCTCATCTTCATCAAGATGAGAAAGAAGCTCGGAAGCAAGAGGAGCGTCATCCGAAAATTCATCGTCAGTGACAATCGTTGCCTCGTCTATGGAAATCTCCTTTCTTCTTTTTCGCACCGCATCAAGAGCATTATGCCTTGCAACCGTGAGAATAAAGGCACGGGGATTTGTTCCTTTTTCGTATGTATGTGCACATTTCAAAAGCTCCACCAAAGTCTCCTGAAGGGTGTCCTCCGCATCCTGAATTTTACCTGTAATTCCCAGAGATACGGAAAAAATCAGCCTCCCGAGATTTTCGTATATGGCACAAAGCCCCTCTTTATTCCCAGACGAAAGCTCACAAAGGGCTTCTTCAAGAATCTGCTTTTCATTTTTCACCCTTTCTCACCTCCTTGTGCTTATATAGCGTTTAAAAAACGAATTTTTGGACATTATTCTAAAAAAATTATAAAATTGCTTTTACCTGCAATGAAAACAACATTCACCAAATCTTATGATCAATGAAATTTAATCCCAAAATATTTCAATAAAAAATGAGCCCGAAGGCCCATTTTTTATTGAATATTAAAATTAGTGAACGATACAACGCTCGGTATCCTTATCAAAGATATGAACTCTTGAAGTATCGAATGCAACCTTGATCTCATCACCTGCTCTTGATGTGGATCTGGAAGAAACTCTTGCTATAAGATTGGTTTCCTCGCCCACCTTGAGGTAAAGATATATCTCCGCACCCATAAGCTCGGTTACTTCAACATTTGTATCAACGACAGAATCAACAAACGTAGTAAGATGCACAGGCTCATCATGAATACACTCGGGACGGATACCAACTACAACTTCCTTACCAATATATTCGTCAAGAACACCGTCTGCAGTCTTATCTGCGGGAAGCTTGATGGTAACATTCTCCTCAAACGTAAAGAATACATCGTCACCCTTCTTTGTGAGCTTGCCGTCGATGAAGTTCATCTGAGGTGTACCAATAAATCCTGCAACGAAGATATTGCAAGGCTTATCATAAAGATTCTGAGGTGTGTCGACCTGCTGGATAACGCCGTCCTTCATAACGACGATACGGCTAGCCATGGTCATAGCCTCTACCTGGTCATGAGTAACGTAAACAAAGGTTGTTCCAACGCTCTTATGAAGCTTTGTAAGCTCTGTTCTCATGGCAGCACGAAGCTTCGCATCCAGGTTTGAAAGAGGCTCGTCGAGAAGGAACACTTTAGGATAACGCACGATCGCTCGTCCCAGCGCAACACGCTGCTTCTGACCGCCGGACAGGGCCTTGGGCTTTCTGTCGAGAAGATGGGTAATATCCAAAATACGAGCTGCTTCTTCAACTCTTCTCTTTATTTCTTCCTTGGGTGTCTTGCGGAGCTTAAGACCGAATGCCATGTTATCAAACACGGACATATGAGGATATAGAGCGTAGTTCTGGAAAACCATCGCAATATCTCTGTCCTTCGGTGCAACGTCGTTTACAAGTCTGTCGCCGATGAAAAGTTCACCCTCGGAGATCTCTTCAAGACCTGCGATCATACGCAGAGTTGTGGATTTACCGCAACCCGAAGGTCCGACAAGTACAAGGAACTCTTTATCCTTGATCTCAAGGTTGAAGTCGGAAACGGCAGTTACACCGCCGGGATACTTCTTGTAAATATGCTTAAGGGAAAGGCTTGCCATTTGTTATCCTCCTCGAAATTGAACTGCGCAGAGCGCAATTCCAGTGTATAATTTTTAACAGATATATTATACCAAAATTCTTTTAAAAATGGAAGTGGTTAATCTTCCAAACTTTGCACCCTCTCTTTGTGTAATTTTCACAAAAAAGTGCCATTTTTCGTCATTTTCGCCAAAAAGAGCAGAGTCGGCTTTAATATATTAATTTTTCAAATCTTTCATCGAAAGGCTGATCCTTTTTTTTGCAACATCGACAGCAAGCACTCTCACCTTTACGATATCGCCAACTGCAAGGACCTCGGACGGGTGCTTAATATACTTGTCGCATATCTGTGATATATGAACCAGACCGTCCTGATGGACCCCAATATCAATGAACGCTCCAAAGTCAATAACATTTCTAACAGTTCCAATAAGCTCCATATCGGGTTTTAGGTCGCTCATATCAAGAATATCATCTCTAAGCACCGGAGGAGGTGTTGAATCACGAACATCCCGTCCCGGCTTTTCAAATTCTCCGATGATATCGAGAAGCGTAGGCTCACCTATGCCAAGCTCTTCCGCAACCTTTTTATTTCCCTTTTCCATGACTTTCGTACGAAGCTTGCACAGATTATTCGCCTTAACATCATCCTCGGTATAACCGAACATTGTAAGAAGTAAAGCTGCCGCCTCATAAGATTCCGGATGTACGCCCGTATTATCAAGAATCTCCTTTGAGGACGGAACACGAAGGAAGCCCGCACACTGTTCATATGCCTTTGCGCCGATCTTAGGCACCTTGAGGATCTCTTTTCTTGACTTGAACTCTCCGTTTTCCTCTCGGTATTTAACTATATTCTTTGCTGCCTGTGCTCCGATTCCCGCAACATAAGAAAGAAGCGAATGAGAAGCGGTATTAAGGTCGACACCAACGCTGTTTACGCATCCCTCAATAACACCACCAAGAGCACTGTCAAGTCTTGCCTGCTTCATGTCATGCTGATACTGACCCACACCTATCGCCTTGGGATCTATTTTTACAAGCTCTGCAAGAGGGTCCTGCAAACGGCGTGCGATGGAAACTGCGGATCGCTGCGTAACATCAAAATCCGGAAATTCATCTGCCGCAAGTTTCGATGCGGAATAAACCGAGGCTCCAGCCTCGCTTACCATTACATATTTTACGCTTCCGTCAAGCTCTTTGAGTGTATTTGCAATGAATATCTCGCTTTCCTTTGAAGCCGTACCGTTACCTATGGCAACAACATTTATATCGTATTTCTTTATGAGTGCAAGAACCTTTTTCTTGCTCTCCTCGATCCTCTCCTGAGGCTTTGTTGGATAGATAACTGCGGTATCAAGCACCTTTCCCGTCTTATCAACGACCGCCAGCTTACATCCCGTTCTGTAACCGGGGTCATAGCCAAGAACTGTCTTGCCCCTGAGAGGTGCTTGCATGAGAAGATTTTTGAGATTCACCTCAAAATTCACAAGTGCGCCCTCTGCGGCATTATCAAACATATCCGAGCGTATCTCTCTCTCAACGGAAGGAGCGATAAGTCTCTCATAGCTGTCGATTATAGCGATCTCAAGCTGTTTTTCCGCAGGGCTTTTCAAATTCGTTATAACCACGCTGAAAAGATAATTGAGGACGATATCCTTTGAGATCTCTATGCTGACCTTCAGCTTTTCCTCTTTTTCTCCGCGGTTTACGGCAAGGATTCGGTGTCCGGGCATGGTCTTTATACCCTCGCTGTAATCATAATACTGGGAATAGACAGTATCCTCCTCAGTCGCCGCTTTTGAAACAAGCAAACCGTGACCGAACGTAAGAGAACGGATGGTCTTTCTGTATTCCGCATTGTCCGAAATATCCTCGGCAATGATGTCCCTTGCTCCCCCAAGAGCGTCCGCTGCGCTCTCGACACCCTTTTCCGCATCAATATAAGCCTGGGCAAGTACTTCAAGGGGGGCTTCGTATTCGTCTCTCTGCTCCATGAGGAGAAGAGCAAGAGGCTCGAGTCCCTTTTCTCTTGCAACCGATGCACGCGTCTTTCTCTTAGGTCTAAACGGGCGGTATATATCATCAACCTCGGTAATGGTAATTGCCGCATCAATCGCTGCTTCGATCTCGGGAGTAAGCTTTTCCTGTGCGGCGATATGATCCTTTACTTCCTGCTTTCTCTTTTCTATATTTCGGAGATATGTAAGCTTGTCGTCAAGGGCGCGAAGCGTCGTATCGTCAAGGCTTCCGGTAACTTCCTTACGGTAACGGGCAATAAAGGGAATGGTATTTCCCTCGTCGATAAGCGAAACCGTTCTTTCAACCTGCACCACCTTCAGATTAAATTCCTTTGCCAATGTTTCAATTACATTCATATATCTTCTCCTTTAAACTATCTGAAAAATGTAAAATTTAAGGTAATCGGTCTCTCTGACGTTCCAGAGAATGGGATGGTCGGGGGACTGCTGTCTACCCTCTATCTGACGGAGAGAAACACCTGCATCCTTTGCGGCGTCTGCAAGCATTTTTCTGAAAAGCTCGTCCGTCATAAAATGAGAGCAGGAGCAGGTTGCAAGATAACCGCCTCGGGGAAGAATGGACATTGCACGCCTGTTTATCTCCTTATATCCCTTTATGGCATTTTTCACCGTTCCGGAGCTTTTTGTAAAGGCGGGAGGGTCAAGGATGATAAAATCATAATCGCATTTTTTCTTCTCTCCCATCTCGGTAAGAAGCTCAAAAACATTGGCACAGGTGAATTGCATATTACCTGTTAAACCGTTTATTTCCGCATTGGCTCTTGACATATTTATCGCTTCCTGTGAAATATCAACGGCATTCACTATCTCCGCACCCGCCTTTGCCGCATTCAGCGCAAAAGCACCCGTGTGAGTAAAGCAGTCAAGAACTCTTTTTCCCTTTGCTATTTTAGCAACGGCAGCTCTGTTATATTTCTGGTCAAGGAAAAATCCGGTTTTCTGTCCGTTTATATAATCCACCTTATATTTTATGCCGTTTTCTATGATCTCGGTCTCGCCGGAAAGAATTGAAAGTCCCTCAAGCTCATAAAAGCCGCTGTAACGCTCAATGCCTTCAAGCTCACGGATGACGCCCTCGTTTCTCTCATATATAGCCTTTATAGGCTCGCCCATTTGGGAAAGAGTATCACGAAGAGCACGGTAAATGATATCCTTTTGCAGTTCCGTACCGAGACAAGCCACCTGAGTTACGAGAACATCACCAAAGCGATCTACGGTAAGCCCCGGAAAGCTGTCCGCTTCACCAAAAATCAGACGACAGCAGGAAAAATCGTCACCCATAACGGTTCTCCTGTAATCAAGCGCATATTTTACTCTTCTTCGGTAAAAATCCTCATCAAATTTATCGTTTGCATTGCGGGAAATTATGCGAACGAGTATCTTTGAATTGTCATTATAATATCCCGTGCCGAGAAATCTGTCTTTTTTTGTGTAAACATCCACAAGCGCACCGTTTTTGCACTCCCCTGTTTTCTCCGTGACCTCCTCAGCATATACCCACGGATGCCCAAGGCGCACCGTTCTTTCGGCTTTTTCACTTATCTTAATTTTTGGATAATTTCTTTCTGACATTTATATATGCTCCGTTATTTTGCGGCATTGCGAAGTGCCGTTATTTCTTTCTCTGTAAGTATGCGCCATTCGCCCCTTTTGAGTGAAGAGTCTAGCGAAAGAGGACCGAAGGTAACTCTTTCAAGATATGTTATCTTGTTTCCAACAGCATCGAGCATACGCTTTATCTGATGGTATTTTCCCTCGGTAAGAGTTATGTATCCCTCGTTACCGTCACCCGCAAGCTCTAATTTGCATGGTTTTGTTTCATAGCCGTCATCAAGAGCAACTCCCGCCTCAAGCTTTGAGATATTCTCCCCCGAGAGAGAGAATTTCGATTTAAAATAATACCTTTTTTCCACATGGCGCTTTGGAGAGAGAAGCCTGTGGGAAAGCTCCCCGTCGTCTGTTATCAACATAAGTCCAAGGGTATTTTTATCAAGCCTTCCGCAAGGAAAAAGCTTAAATTTTGAATATTCTGCGGGCAAAAGGTCAAGCACTATCGGGTCTCTGCCATCCTCTGTTGCGCTGACATAACCCTCGGGTTTATTAAGCATGATATATCTGAATTTTTTATACTCTATCCTTTTGCCAAGGTAGGTTACCTCGTCCGCTTCGGGGTCTATATGCTTTGCGGTGTCCTTCTGCGGAACTCCGTTTATAAGCACGCCCCCTCGTTTTGCGGCGGATGCCGCTTCTTTTCTCGTTGCTATTCCCATTTCTGAAAGAAATTTATCAATTCTCAAAGCGGCACCCTCCTTTTTCATGTCATTGCCAAAAAGAGCAAAAGTATCACTCCCGCAAAAACAAGCCCCAGCCCAAAGCCGATGGCAAAGCGCATGGCAAAGTCCTTTTTTTTCTTAATTCTGACCTTCATTTTATCAAACCGAAATGCAAAAATAGTTTTTCTGCCTTGCGGAATAATCATACTTATATATTTTACCATATTTCAAGGGATTTGTAAAGAATTTTCTGAATTTTTATTTCACATCCTTATTGCAAAATCCTTTCCGCTGAACAAATCGTTTTCAGTTTTGCCGAATGTATTATATTGCGTTTTGATGTGTTTGCGAATGGGGCAGTGGAAGAGTTTGCAGAAAGGTTGCGATTCGACATAAAAAATCTTATAAAAAACAAGTCGTATAGCATATATAAAGAGGATCCTGTATAATTTTTCTCACATACTAAAAAAGACAGAAAACGTTTCTGTCTTTTTTTAGTTCATTTATTATGCTTGCGAATTACCGTCGCTATATATTCTTTTGGAGAGATCCCCATTTGACGTTTAAATACTGTTGAAAAATACAACGGATCATTATAGCCGCATAATGAGGAAATATTCTGCACCGACGTAAGCCCGTGTTCTATCAGCGTACAGGCGTGCTGGATCCGTAAGGTTCGAATATAACTGTTTATACTTACGTTAAATTCCTTATGAAAAGTAGCGGATACATATTTGGGATGATAACTCAACTCGGAAGAGAGCCTTTCAAGATTTATATCATTCTCTGTAAAGCATTTATCTATCAGATCTTTTATCCTATGCGCCGCACTTTCGGGTGTGCGTGAAGTATCAGATGAAAAAATATCGTTACCTATCTCCGAGAAGGTATACAACACTACGCCTTCACAGCATACGCTTGCGTTTTTCATTTGCTTTTTAATCATTGAATACCACATAGGTATCAACTCATCATAGCCGTGATAAATCGAGCCACAGCTCCCTATCTTGTAATCCTCCGCAAGAATATTCGCACGTGTTCCGAGATAGCTTACGTAAATATACACAATATCCCCCGTATTTTCAATGGCAAAAGGTATTGATGGAGGCATTACGATAATGTCTCCTTTTTTCAATGGAGCTTCTTCGTTTTTGGTGCGCAGCCTTCCAACTCCCTCTGTTATCATATACATACGATATGTGGCTGCAACCTTCAGCTTTTCCTCTTGCCGGCACTGTGTTTCACAGATCGCATTTATAACGTTGAAGAAATTGTAATTGCTAAACCTTGGCAGAAAATTACAGATATTCTGATCCATATCATTCCTTCTCCTTATCCCGTACCCGCCGTATTTACCGCAATTATAGCATACATAAAATT
>JAZUPD010000009.1:0-36734 GCA_045604985.1 Eubacteriales bacterium | reverse complement strand
AAAATACAATACTTGACAATGAACCCTCTCGTGTGGTATCATAACTGTATGAAAATAGGGCAAAATTGCGCCTTTTTCCATGAAACGGTCGCTTTTGATGAAAGAATGCACCGCCAAAAGGTTGCTTTTGCTCTCTATATTTCTGTGCATAGCGATATGCCGCCGATTTTATCCCCGTTTGCCTGTCTTGGCATGCGGTGTGTGCGTCCGCAGTCGATGCGGGTTGCTTTTGAGTTGCTGTCGGCGTCTTTGCGTTCGATGCGTTTATTGTTTTTTCACGTTTTGCTTACGTTCACGGCAGGACTCGGTATGTGAAGAGCGTATTCGTTCGCTGACCGCCGCACAAGTCACATTACCCCGATGTCCCATAGAAAAAGGACATCACATTTTTGCAGGAGGATTTTGCAGATGAGAAAATCAATTTTCACCCGATCAATAGCACTTTTGCTTGCTATGATCACAGCTTTTGGCTGCTGTGCAACTGCCGTGCTTGCTGCCGAAGCTGATCATGCATCGGAAGAGCCTCCCGTTATCACGGTTGCTCCGGCAACGGATGACGGAGAAGAAAAACAAAGCTCTGTTTCCGACGTAACCATCGACGACGTTAGGGAGATCCTTAACGCCATTTCCTACGAGGAATATTCTAAAAAATACGTGAATGTTCCGGCGGCAACCGAGCCGATAGTTATCGAGGCGGTCGATTATATTGCCGATAAGACTAATGCGGCAGTGAGCGTTACCGATGCTTATCCCGCACTTGACGGTTCCGCTGTTACATCTCTATATATTCCCGGAGACGGCATCGTTTGTTGGGGAGTTGAAATTCCCGAAACAGCAAAGTACAGTATTAAGGTTGAGTATTATCCCGTTGAGGCAAAGTCTGTTCCGATCCAGCGTATCTTCCGCTTGAATGATAAGGTTCCCTTTGCTGAGGCGCGTTACATATCTATGTCAAAGGTGTGGACGAACGCATATGAGGAGATTGATCCTGAAACAGGCCGTATCTTCAAGCTTGATATCGACAGAAATGAGCTTCGCCCCTCTATGTCTCAGACTCCCGAATGGAGGACCTTTGAACTTCGCAATGGCGACGGATTTTATAGCGAGAGCTTTGAATTCGTTTTTGAGGAGGGTTATAACGAGATCTCCTTTGAGAGCGTAAGCGAACCTGTTGCAATAAGGAGCATTGAGCTTGTTCCTCATGAGAAGACGCTTTCATATAAGGAGATAGAGGCGGGTTATAAAGCAAACGGATATGTTCCCGCAGATAAGAATGCTTCCGTTAAGCTCGAGGCAGAGGAGCCTGTGGCTATATCATCGCAGACTGTTTATCCCATCGAAGATGTTTCTTCTGCTATCACGTCTCCTTCCGATTCTACAAGAATCATGCTCAATACCATTGGAGGCGAAAAGTGGCAGACCTCGGGTCAGTGGGTGCGTTATGTCTTTACTCCTAAGGCGAGCGGTCTCTATAATATCGTAACAAGATATAAACAGAGCATAAACGACGGTCTTTACAGTTCCCGTACTCTTTCTATCTACGGCGGTGAATATGACGGAGTTCCTTTCACAGAGGCAACACAGCTCCGTTTTGCATATTCCTCTGATTGGCAGGTTGATCCGCTTAATGACGGTGAAACCGAGTTTGAGTTCTATTTCGAGGAGGGTGTTGAATACACCATCGAGCTTGAGGTCTCTCTCGGCTCAATGGGTGATGTTGTAAGAAGAGTTGAAGATGCTCTTACCAGAATCAACAATGCCTACCTTAATATTATAAAGCTTACGGGTACTAACCCCGACAGCTACCGTGACTACGGCTTTTCGAGAGTTATGCCCGAGGTCCTCAATGAATTTATCCTTACGTCAAGAGAGATAAATGAGGTCTCCGAATATCTCACAGAGGTTGCGGGCGTTAAAGGATCACAGGTCGCAACTCTTGACCGTGTATCGTGGCTGCTTGAAAATATGGGCGGCAATGAAGATGTTATTGCGAAAAACCTCAGCGAGCTGAAGGCTTATATCGGTAACCTTGGTACATGGATCACAACGGCAAAGACTCAGCCCCTCCAGCTTGACTACATCGTGATCCAGTCGCGTGAAGCCGAGCTTCCCCAAGAGATGGAAGGCTTCTTCAGTGCCTTTGCATTTGAGATCAAGAAGTTCTTCATGAGCTTTGTTCGTAACTACGACCGTGTCGGTACACAGCAGGAATTTTCCTCTGAGGAAGATAGCGTTGAGGTCTGGCTTGCTTACGGTCGTGACCAATCACAAGTTATCCGTACACTTGTAAACAACGAGTTTACTCCCGAAACGGGAATCCCAGTAAACCTTAAGCTTGTTGCGGCAGGTACGCTTCTTCCCTCTATTCTCGCAGGAATGGGACCTGACGTATATATAGGTCTTGGTCAGGCTGAGGTTATCAACTACGCTATACGAAGCGCTATTATGCCTATCGAGGATATGCCCGATTATGAGGAAACGATCAAGGCGTATAAAGAGGCTGCAATGGTCACTCTCGGAATTGCTGATGCAAACGGTGATTACCACTGCTACGGACTTCCCGAAACACAGCAGTTCCCGATGATGTTCTATCGTAAGGATGTTCTTGCAGACCTTGGCATTGAGATCCCCAAGACTTGGGATGATGTCCTTGCAGCAGTACCCGTCCTTCAGGCAAACAACATGGAGATCGGTCTTTCTGCAGACTATAAGATGTTCCTTTATCAGATGGGCGGAAATCTTTATGCCGACGACGGTATGAGAATCAATCTCGATTCAAATCTTGCACTTGAATCCTTTGAGATGATGTGTAATATGTTTACTATGTATTCATTCCCCTACACATATGACTTTGCAAACCGTTTTAGAACCGGTGAGATGCCTATTGGTATTGCTTCCTACAGTGCTGCTTATAACAACCTTGTAGTATTTGCTACCGAGATCGACGGTCTTTGGGAATTTGTTCCACTGCCGGGTATAATTGATGAAGAAACCGGAAAGCTTAATAACAGCTCCATTTCAACCGTAACAGCCACCGTTATGATATACGGATGCGATAAGCCCGTTGAAGCTTGGAGATTTATGCAGTGGTACTGCGGCGAGAGCTGCCAGATCCAGTATTCCAACGAAATGGTTGCAATTCTCGGTGACTCCGCTAAGCACCCCACGGCGAACATCAATGCACTCTCCAGCTTGCCTTGGACTACCGACGAGCTGGCTAATCTTGAACTCCAGTTCAACAATCTGGCGTCTATTCCCAACTATCCCGGTTATTACTATATCGACCGTTATACAAACTTCGCATTCCTTGCTGCTTATAACAACAAGGCGAATCCCGTAAACGAGCTTCTCAGTTACATCAACACGATTAACAAGGAGATCACTCGTAAGCGTGCAGAGTTTGGTCTCGAAACCCTTGAGGTGGGTCAGAATCTTGCCGAAAAACGTCTCGGTCAGGCTGCCGAAACCCTTAAGGATATCAAAAATTCATCCTATTCCGCTCAGATAGAGCAGGCAAAAGCCGCAATAGAATCAGAAAAGGATATTATGGCAATCAGTGCCGCAGCTGACGCTCTCGAAGCCGCTGATGCGACGCTCTTTGAGACAGTGATCACTTATCTGCGCGATGCAGCAAGAGCATTGTCTACCTATGAATGATATAAAGAAATTAAATTTTTGATTAAACAATAAGGAGAGAGCATAATGTCACAGAAAACGGCTCAGAAAAAAGCGGTAGCTCGCAAGAATATGACAAAAGCTCAGTGGACTTGGAAGGAAATGAAGCGAAATTGGGTAGCTTATGCTATGGTTGCCCCCTTTATGATCCTTTTTACGGTATTTACCGTTCTTCCCGTGCTATTGTCTGTGGTGATCAGCTTTACCGACTTCAACCTGCTGGAAATGCCTAATTTCGTTTTCATGCAGAACTATATCACACTGTTCTTTGATGACGATATATTCCTGACAGCGGCACAAAATACATTCGTATTTGCCGTTATAGTAGGACCCTCGTCATATCTGATGTCTCTGCTTGTAGCTTGGTTCATCAATGAGCTTAGCCCAAGAGTCAGAGCAATCGTAACACTTATCTTTTATGCACCTTCAATTTCCGGTCAGGTATACCTCATTTGGGGTACGCTGTTCTCCGGTGACTCCTATGGTTGGGTAAACGGTGCGCTTATTAACCTCGGTATTATAACCGAGCCTATCCAGTTCTTTAATAATGCGGACTATGTTATGCCTCTTTGTATCGTGGTCTCGCTCTGGACCTCGCTCGGTACATCCTTCCTGTCTTTTATTGCGGGTCTTCAGGGTATCGACCGCTCCCTATATGAGGCTGCTGCGGTTGACGGTATCAAGAACCGTTGGCAGGAGCTTTGGTATGTTACTTTGCCTACGATGAAGCCTCAGCTGATGTTCGGTGCTATTATGTCCATTACATCATCATTCGGTTTCGGAGGTATCGTTACAGCACTTTGCGGCTTCCCCAGCATTGACTATGCCGCACACACTATCATGCACCATCTTGAGGACTATGGAGGACAGCGATTTGAGACCGGTTATGCTTCTGCAATAGCGGTTATCCTGTTCGCAATAATGATCGGTGCAAATACTCTCGTCAAAAATATAATTTCAAAGGTGGGACAATAAAATGGCAAAGAAATTAAGAACCAGAAAACATAAAGTTGTCCTTAACCGTAGTGCGGGAGGAGACGCAGGCATAGCATTTATGCTGATACTTCTCGGAGCTTTCATGTTCCTTCCCATGGTATATGTAGTAATGCAGTCACTGAAGCCTCTGGATGAGCTTTTCATGTTCCCCCCGAGATTTTATGTTATGAATCCTACATTCCAGAACTTTAAGGATCTTTTTACACTCATGAATACCTCGATGGTACCATTTTCGAGATATATCTTCAACACGGTGTTTACATCTGTTGCGGGAACAACGGGAAACCTTTTCTTCTCTTCACTTGCGGCATATGCTCTTGCGAAGATCAAGTTCCCGGGAGGAGCTTTCATGTTCACAACCGTAAGAACATCTCTTATGTTCCATTCCACGGTTACAGGTATTACAAGTTTTATCATCATGGCGGCACTTAAATGGGTTGATACATATTGGGCGATCATTATTCCCGCATTCTGTACTTCTCTTGGTCTTTACCTTATGAAGCAGTTCATGGAGACCAATGTTTCCGATGCAGTTCTTGAAAGTGCAAGACTTGACGGCGCAAGCGAGCTTAAGACATTTTGGGTCATTGCAATGCCTATGGTAAAGCCTGCTTGGCTTACGCTTATTATCTACTCTTTCCAGGGACTCTGGAACGCAGGTGCGTCTATCTATATCCATAGCGAGCAGCTTAAGTCATTTAACTACGCTATCAATCAGATCGTGGCAGGCGGTATCAGACGTTCAGGTGCATCGGCGGCTTCAACAGTTATTATGATGCTCGTACCGATTCTCGTATTCGTAATTTCACAGTCAAATATCATTGAAACCATGGGTTCCAGTGGTATGAAGGATTAAGGAGGAAAGCAAATGAAGAAATTAACAAGCCTTGTTTGTCTGATATTTGCTCTCATCATGGTCATGGCTCCCGCAGCCGTTGCCGCAGCTCCTTATCAGACGTATACCTATTCTATCAACGGATTTGCTCTCTATTCTCCCGATGCTTATGTGCCGATTCAAAATGTGAACTATAAATATTGGGGTGTTGATCATGCACCGGGAAGAATCAATGATATCGTTACCGACCAGGCAGGCAATTTCTATCTCGTTGATTCGGCAAACAACGAGATTATTGTCCTCGATTCTTACCTGAAGTTGAAATTTATTATCAAAAACTTCGTAAATGATCAGGGCGTTCTGGACGAATTTACGAATCCTCAGGGTGCTTTCGTAACAAAAGACAGGATTTTTGTTTGCGATACAGATGCAAACCGAATCGTTACCTTTGACCTTTCCGGACATTTTCTTTCCGTTATCCCTCAACCGGAATCAAACCTCTTTACAGAGGGGTCTACCTATAAGCCGATCGCACTTGCGGTCGACCAATATGACAGACTTTATGTTGTATCCTCAACAACCTATCAGGGAATCATCGTTATGACAGATGAAGGAGTTTTCACCAGCTTCATCGGTGCTCAAAAGGTCGTTGCAAACCTTTGGCAGCTCATCTGGAGAAGATTCCAGACGAAGGATCAGAGAGCTCTCACCGAATCATTTATTTCCACCGAATTCAATAACATCAGCATTACAAACGATGGATTTATCTATGTAACAACTCAGTCTCTTGACGAAGGAAAACAGCAGGCTGCTATTCAGGGCAAGGATAAGTCGGGTGACTATGCTCCCGTTAAAATGCTTAATGCATCGGGTGACGAGATCATGAGACGTAACGGCTTCTATCCTCCATCAGGTGAGGTTGACATTTCTAACCTTTCAACAGATTCCCTTGTTGGCCCTTCTGTTATCGTAGATGTTGCGGTAGGTCCCGAAAAGACGTGGTCTATCGTTGACCGTAAGCGTTCAAAGGTGTTTACATATGACTTTGACGGTAATCTTCTCTTCGCATTTGGCGATACGGGAATAATGCTCGGTAATATCTCCATCGTTCAGTCCATCTGCTACCAGGGAGATGTTCTCGCAATTCTTGACGGTGTAAATAACACTATTACCACATTCAAGAGAACCGAGTATGGCGACGCACTTATTCAGGCTCTTGCTTATCAAAACAATCGTCAGCACGACCTTGCTATAAATGCTTGGACAGAAATTCTTAAGAGAAACAGTAACTTTGATGCTGCTTATATCGGCATTGGTCAGTCTCTCTTCCGTCAGGGAGAATATTCTGAGGCAATTGAATATTATAAATCGGCTTATGATACCGCAAACTATTCGGATGCTTATAAGGAGCTTCGTAAAGAGTGGATATCTAAATATCTGTTCCTTCTGCTTGCGGTGGTTATCGTAGTGATCGTTCTCTTCTCCAAATTCCTTAAGTATGCAGCAAAGGTCAATTATAAAACAAGTATTACAGCAGGAAAGCGTACTTTTAAACAGGAATTACTATTCGTATTCCACCTGATGTTCCATCCATTTGATGGCTTCTGGGATCTGAAGCACGAAAAGAGAGGGTCTGTAAGAGCAGGTATTACGATAATTCTTATCACAATCATGTCCTTCTATTATCAGTCCATCGGTCAGGGCTATGTCATGAATCCCGAAGGAAAATATTCATCTATCTTCGTTCAGGTTGCAGCAGTTCTTGCTCCTTTCTTCCTTTGGGTAGTAGGTAACTGGTGTCTTACAACGCTTTTCGAGGGAGAGGGCAGCTTCAAGGATATCTTTATTGCTTGCGCATATTCGCTTGCTCCCGTCCCGCTTCTCATAATTCCTTCAACGATATTCTCGAATGTTGTTACAGCCACCGAAACCCCTATCGTAAGCCTTCTTGTAACGGTTGGTTACCTCTGGCTTGGATTGCTCCTCTTCTTCGGAATGATGGTAACACATGACTATTCTCTTGGTAAAAACGTACTGACAACACTCGGTACGGTCGTTGCAATGGCGTTTATTATGTTCCTCGCAATACTCTTTACAACACTTCTCGGAAAGGTTGTAAGCTTTGTGACTAACGTTATAGACGAAATCAGTTACCGAATTTAATTGTTTACAGATAGGAGAGATAAAATGAAAATTAAAAGAATATTGTCGCTGCTCTTCGCTGTACTGATGATGCTCGGTAGCTTTGACCTTGCAGCTGTACAAACATTCGCAGCAATTTCAAAGGCAGACCTTGTGGAAAACGATATTGATCTTCTTACAGCGAAGTTCGTGTCTGCCGAGGACAGAACAAAGGAGATGACTCATTTTGTTACTGTTGGCGATTTTGAAATCTACGCCGATGATTATTCAGGTGAGGTCATAGTAAAGAATACCAAAACGGGTCAGCATCTCTGCACTAACCCTTATAACGTCGGTTCTTCAAAGGCTGCAGACAGTCAGAAGTATCAGCTTCTTTCACAGGCTATTGTTTATTATACCGATAACACCACCCAGAAGTTCCTTACCTCATATGAGGAAGGTTCTATGCGCGGTCAGGTAAAAGCAATGAGAATTAAGAATGGTGTCAGAATTGAATATTCTCTCGGCAGCGAGCAGACAAGACTTCTCGTTCCCAAGATAATAAACAAGGAGAGATTTGAGTCTGAAATTCTTAAGTATGTTACCGATTCTGAAGCGAGAAGGAAGCTTACCTCATTTTATACGCCGAAGAATCCTGCAGCAGAAAAGAATGAGTCAGTTAAAAAAGCTATCTACGCAAGATGGCCTATCACAAAAGAGATGGCGGTGTACGTCCTTCCTATAGACGGAAACGGTGCTGTAGGTATGCAGGATCAGAAAGAGATCGAGGCAATAATCAAGCAATATTGCCCTATGTATTCCTTTGAGGATCTGGACTACGACCATTCCCTCACAAGATTTGAGAGTGATGACAGAGAACCTGCAAACTTTAAGTTTGCTATCGAGTATATCATCGACGACGGAGAGCTGGTTGTGACTCTTCCTGCAAACGGTATCACCTATAATGAGGAAGAATACACTCTTGATTATATCGAGCTTCTTCCTTATATGGGTGCAAGCAGAAACCCTAATGAGGGATACACATTCCTTCCCGACGGTTCGGGTTCTATCTTCGGTTTCCGTGCGCTTGATAATGGCAGTGCAACCACAGTAACTGCCCCCGTTTACGGAATAGACTTTGCTTTTCAGACTATTAAAGGCACTTACGAGCAGCCGATAGTTGCTCCCGTATTCGGTCTTGTTGAAAATGAGCCTATTTACAAGACTATCGAAAATCAGGAAGAAGTTCAGGTGGAAAAAGAGGTTGAAACGACCGATGAAAACGGTGAAACCGTTAAGACCACCGAAACAGTAACAGAAATCAAGACTACTTACGAAAACAAATTCGTAGGAAATCAGAACAGAGGGTTCTTTGCCGTTATTGAGGAAGGCGACGCAATGACTCAGCTTTCTACGTATCACGGCGGTGCTTTCCATGAGTACAATACCGTTAAAATGACGGTAACTCCCCGTCCCAAGGACTCCTACAATCTTGCAACAGCTATATCTGTAGGTTCTAACTCCACATGGACGGTCATTTCCGAGAGACGTTACACCGGCAACTTCAAGATAAGATACTTTATGCTTACAGATGATGCTATTGCAGATGCAAACGGCATTGAGGACTATTATGAGACCTCTTGGGTTGGTATGGGCGATGCTTACAAGGATTATCTTAAGGATGCAGGAGTTCTCACAAAGATAACCGACGAGGATATTGGGGAGGGAATACCACTCTATGTTGAGACCTTTGGAGCGATAGAAAGCGTAGAAAAGATACTTTCGATCCCCGTAAATGTTATGACTTCACTTACATCCTTTGATGATATTCAGACAATGTACACCGAGCTTTCGGCTGATGGCATTAAGAATATCAATTTCAAGCTTACAGGCTATGCAAACGGCGGTATGAAGTCCACTGTGCCCTATAAGCTTAAGTGGGAAAAGGCTGTTGGCGGCAAGGATGGCTTTAATGACCTTCTTGCAAATGCAAAGGAAAATAATTACGGTGTTTATCCCGACTTTGACTTTGCTTATATAAACGAAACAGGCAATTTTGACGGTGTAAGTCTTAAGAAACACGCTGTTAAGTCTATCGACAACCGTTATACAAGTATGCGTGTGTACAGCGCAGCAAGACAGAGTTATGCTTCTTTCTTCCAGCTTGCAATGTCTCCCGCTTACTACTACCGCTTTATTGATAAGCTTGCTGAAAAGTATACAGATTACGAGCCTATCGGAATTTCCGTATCAACGCTTGGTTATACACTTAACTCGGACTTTGATAAGAAAGAGCCTTATAACCGACAGGATGGCAAAACCTTCACAGAAGACGCCTTCGAGTCACTTTCTGAAACATACGGAAGTGTTATGACGAGCGGAGGTAATGCTTATACATGGAAATATGCCGATCACATCCTGGATATGCCACTTGACTCCAGCCGTTATATCAAATCCACCTATACAGTTCCTTTCCTTGGATACGTTCTCCACGGATATAAGAACTTTACAGGATCAGCGATAAATATGGCGGGTGATATCCGTTATGAGATGCTTAAGTGTATCGAGAACGGTGCTTATATGTACTTTATCCTTTCTTATGAAAATACAGAGCTTCTTAAAGAGGACGAACAGCTCAGTAAGTACTATTCTATCAGATATGATATTTGGTATGATGATGTTGTTGAACTCTATAATGAGCTTAATGCAATCCTTGAGCCTCTTCAGACCAAGGAGATCGTGGATCATCAGTTCCTTATCGGAGAGCGTGTGCTTGAAGAGGGCGAGATCTATGATGCCCAGAATCCCGATAAGTACAAGACCATGGATGACGGCCGTATCGTAAGAGTTACTTATGAGGACGGAACGACCTTCATACTTAACTATAACTATTTTGACGTAACCGTAGATGGAACAGTTGTTGAATCTTACGGCTATGTTAAGGTGAATTAAAAAGGAGAGGTGAAAAGTTATGACAAATAATGCAGCAATAAAAGCGTCGAAGAAAAGACGTCGCGCCGCTTCTCTGGATAAAAAGAAGGCTCGTGGCGGTTGGTGGTTCGTTCTGCCTTTCGCTATCGGATTTCTGGTTGTTTATCTTCCCATCCTTTGGGATTCTGTAAGATTCAGTTTTTATCACGTCAGTTCCCAGGCGGGCGGTGGTATGATCCTTGATTGGGTTGGATTAAAAAACTATACGGATGCACTGTTTGTAAATCCGAACTACGTTAGGAACCTTATTTCGGGTCTGGGACAGATGGCATTCGATATTCCCGCAATCGTAATCTTCTCACTCTTTATGGCAGTTCTTCTAAACACAAAAATGAAGGGAAGAGCAGTGTTCCGTGCGATATTCTTCATGCCCGTTGTCCTTTCAACCGGTTTTATGGCTACACTTGAAGCTAGGAATGTGCTTTCTAACTATATGGACAGTACGGCCGGAATGAACGATGGCTCGGGAAGAAGCGCATCCACTGATATCATCTCGGTGCTTGATTTTGAAAATCTCTTTAACCAAATGAAGATTGGAACGGGGATCGTCGAAGTCGTTATCAGTATTATTAACAATATTTATGATATCGTCAACCGAAGCGGAGTACAGATGCTTATTTTCCTTGCGGGTCTTCAGTCAATCTCTCCTGCGATTTATGAGTCCTGTCAGATAGACGGTGCTTCAGGATGGGAGACCTTCTGGAAGGTTACGTTGCCAATGATCAGTCCCATGATCCTCGTTAATGCGGTTTATACGATCATCGACTCCTTTACGGCGCAGTCTAACAGCATTATGAGATTTATTGACAATGTTTATAAGAATGAGATCAATGGAAACACCATCAGCTCTGCGATGTCTTGGATGTACTTTATCATAGTAATTTTGATCGTTGCTATAGTTGCCGGTGTATTCTCAGCATTCGTATTCTATCAAAGACGTGATTAAGGAGGGATAAAATGGACGCACAAAACACAGTTAAAAAACCAAAGATAACAAAAGAAACCAAGAATAAGATCCGCGTTGATTTTGAAAGAACTCCTTTAAAGGACAGACTTAAGGCGAAATTCGGAACAGCCTATATCTATCAGAAGGTTGGAATTTCAATATTCCGTCTTGTACTTCTTATAGGACTTTCCTATATCGTTCTTTATCCCTTTATCTCAAAGATCGCATCCTCTTTTATGGGAATGAGCGATTTTGTCGATGCAACGGTTCGCCTTATTCCAAAAGATTTCACTCTTGATATCTATAAGGCGGTATTCACAGAGCTAGGTTATTGGAAGGCATTTGTTAACGTATTTACACTTTCGTTCATTTCCGCAATTTTACAAACATTCTCATGCTGCGTTATTGCATACGGATTTGCAAAGTTTAAATTCAAAGGCAACAGCCTGCTGTTCCTTCTTGTTATGCTTACAATGATCATTCCTCACCCAACACTTAAGCTCTCCATGCTCCAGAATTTCAAGGATTTTGATATTCTCGGCATCTTCGGACTGCTTACAAAAATCGGTATTCTTCCCGATGAATTTGCATACGGTCTTAAACTTACGTATTCCTATTGGCCTCTCGTTATCCTCTCTGCCTGCGGCCTTGCATTTAAGAACGGTCTTTACATATTCATGCTCAGACAGTTCTTCAAGGGCGTTCCGGATGAGCTTGAAGAGTCGGCTTATATTGACGGATCGGGCATCTTCCGCACATTCTTTACGATTATTATTCCTCTTTCCGTGCCGATGCTTATAACGGTGTTCCTATTTGCCTTCTCATGGCAGTGGACAGACAATTATTATTTGCCTCTGTTCTTCCCGGGAGGCAGGATTCGTGACTGGACTGCTGTTGTTTCGGAGATACCCATATCACTGATGACGGATTATGCAGGTGCAAATCTCTTTGAACAGGCGATAAACAATACGGCAGCTATGATGGCTATTGCGCCTCTGGTGATTATTTATCTCTTCTGTCAGAGATTTCTTGTTCAGGGTATCGAAAGATCCGGTATCGTCGGATAATTTAACGTAATATCCAATAAAGGGCAGATCGTTTCGGTCTGCCCTTTTTTAATTTATTTAGGTTTAGAAGGATGAATAGAATTTTGTCAAATATTTAAAAATGGTGCATCCTTTGCGTGGTGTGAGTTCTGTCACCGCTAAATTATAAGCTATGTACTAATAAAATCAAGGCTGTCTCACAATGAGACAGCCTTGGTTTTATTGATGATCTTTATTTAGCTTTGCATATTGTTTTTGTTCATAGCCCTCGCCCTGTGAATAATTAGCATAGGGCTTGTTATAGCTTCTGTATCCAAGCAAATATGATTTATAATCATAATTTGAGGATTCTGCCATATTCAAAATAGCTCCTAATAGACGACAGCCGCTTCTTGTAAGCTGAGACTTGACATTTTGAAGAATTCGATGTCTTGCACGGTTGGCAGCAACATTTAAAATAACTCCATCGCATTTTGAAGCGATGACAGCAGCATCAATAACGAGTCCGAGAGGTGGAGTGTCGATTATAATGTAGTCAAAGATCGAACGGAAGTATTCCAGCATCTCCTCAAATCTTTTGCTTCCGATAAGTTCAACGGGATTTGGCGGATAAGGACCGGCAAAAACAATATAAAAATCGGGGTGCTGTGTCTGATAAATGATTTGGTCGCTATCTGTCTGTCCGGAAAGATAATGGCTAAGACCTATTATGTTATCTTCGGCAATATGCTTTTCAACAAGAACGGATTTTCTCAGATCCGCATCTATCAGAACGACTTTTTTTCCGGATTCGGCTAAGCTTTTTGAAAGCTCCATTGAAACAAAGCTCTTACCTTCGTTTTGCTCGGAGCTTGTGATGGCAATCGTTTTTATATCCGAGCCGCTGAAAAGAACATTTGTTCTAAGGGTCTTGAAGGCTTCTTTAATTTCATAACGATCCGGATTTTTTGAAATAAGATTTACGGTTTTCATGTATCAAGCTGCGCTCTTTGGCGAGATCCTTTCATAAAAAATAGTAGATCAGAAACATCGTTTTTATTTATTTAACTTTTTTGAGTTTTTTGAATGTTTTTTTAATGGTTTTTTTGGTCTGCGAAGAAGTGAAATGTCAGGAATCGACCCGAGAACGCACACTCCCAAGGCTTTTTCTACATCATCTGGGGTTCGTATGCTATCGTTGAAAAGGTGAGCAACAACTATTACAGCGGCGGCCAAGAAAACACCGACAAAGACTGCAAGAAGAATATTTTTGCTCATTGCGGGGCTTGAGGGAGAAATGGGGATTTCTGCGCTGCCCTCGATGGTAATGTCCTCAACTCCCATTATTTCGATTGCTTTTTTTCTGGAAACCTTGGCAAATGCATCAGCTAAGAGCTTAGCCCTGACCGGATCCTTATCAGTAACGGTGATATCAACAAATCTTGTTTCATTACTGTCAAGGGAAAGCTGTCCTTTCAAAGATTTGTAGTTCGAAGGATTTTCTCCTATGGTTTCAAGGACCTCTCTGTAGACCGAATTGCTATTTATAAGAACCTTGAAGTCGTCTTTGAGAGTGACGGCACTGTTAAGGTCGCTTATAGACGTTGAGAGAGAGCTTTGTCTATTCAAAATATAAACTCTTACCGTGGAGTTATAGAGAGGAGTAGCAACCTCTGCGGTATAATAATAAGCACCGATTGCGGTGATAAGACCGGCAAGAATCAATATCCAAAATTTGCTGATAACGACGGCGAAAAGCTCGCTGACCGAAATCTCATAACCGACCTTTTTTTCAAAATCTGATTTTGAACCTACAAAATTATTTGTTTTTTCTGTTTTCACTTTTTCTACCTCGTAATTGCCAACTTAGTAAGTAATGATTGGGGAAAAATATTTACATATACTTATTATAACACAAAGCCGTTCCGATTGCAACAGTTTTTACAAAAAAAACAAAAAAACGAAAAAAACCAATAAAAATTAAAAAACAATGAAAATTTTCGACAATTTTTTATTTAAAACACGATCATCGCTTGACATTGGAAGAAAAATGTGTTATGATAGAGTATAAAATCCGTATTTGGGTTAATTTGTCGAATAAGAGTGTAGTATTATTCCGAAAAAAACACTTTTTTAGATATTTTGCCAAAATCGGAAACATTTTTGAGAGCTTGTCCGTCTTTTAAGAATGGAGATGAGTCCAAAAACAAAAATTTCGGAGGTAAAATTTATGAGAAAAACACTCACCAGAGTATTTGCTGCGCTTCTTTGCATAGCAATGCTCGCCACCTGCGCTTTCATAGCATCGGCAGCGGAAGAGTTTTCCGATGTTAAGAGCAGCAATTGGTTCTATGATTTTGTTACCTACATGGCAGGCAAGGGTATTATCAACGGATATCCCGACGGAACATTTGGGCCTAACAAGAATGTTAACCGTTCGGAATTTGTAACAATGGTGGTAAATACCTTCGGTCTTACAGCCGAGAAGTCCATCAGCTTTAATGATGTAAAGAGTTCGAATTGGTATTATGAATACTATAGCAAGGCGGCTGCACAGGGCTTCCTTACAGAGGTTTTCACAGGAAATACCATGCGTCCCACGGATGATCTGACCCGTGAAGAGGCAGCTGCTCTTCTCATGGCTTATATGGATTATCCAGAGGATGAGAAGGCTTCAACATCGAAGTTCGAGGATTATTCGGATATTTCTTCCGCATATAGAGATTATGTACTTCAGGCAGCTAAGGCGGGAATTATTGACGGTATCGAGGAAGACGGCGATTTCTATTTCCGTCCGGACGATACCCTTACTCGTGCACAGGCGGCAAAGATCCTTTCTGTTGCAGCAGGCACAATAGCTTCTTCAAATGTAAGCAGCGAGCTTGAGTTTGACGAGAGTGACAACCTTATCGTTACCAAGGCTTGCACGATAAGAAATGTTGAGATCCCTGGAAACGTTATCATTACCGAGGGCGTGACAGGCACTGTTAATTTCAACAACTGCGATATCGAGGGTACTGTTTCTGTCCGTTCCAAGGCAAAGGTTGTATTCTCAGGCGGTTCTGTTGAAGAGCTGAACGTCGATGTTGCTTCTGCCAATATTGAGGTTAAGCAGTCTGTTGAAGTTGCTACTATCAATGTTTATAACCCCACTGTAGCTATAAGCTTCAGCACCAGTGCTTCTGTTGACAAACTCAATGTTCCCAGCGGTTCAACAGGAGTTAACATTGTTGGAACAAGCGGTGAGATCAATATGCTCACAGTAAAGGCAAATTCCTTCAGCTCTACCATTGCTCCCGAAAAGTGCGAGATAGACAGCACTGTTTCTGCGACTATAGGCGGAGTTTCATATAAGGAAGGCGTTAAGGGTGAGATCGTTGTAAAATGGAAGAATGGCGGCGAATATCTCAGCTTCGAGACATATAAGGACGGTGCTGTAAAGTACTACTATACATCTTCCTCAACAGCTCCATCAAAGACGGCCTTTACAACGGCTTATAATGGTGCTGATTATAGGGCATCTATCAATGCAACATCCGGTGAGGCAGTAAATGAAACGATTTACGGTGAAACAGTAGGCCTCAAGGATTTCCCATACGTGGTTGCTGCTCTCGTTGACGGTTCTACCGTTACAAGCACACCTGTGATCATCAACCGTGAAGGCGCAAAGTATGGCTTTAAGATCATGCCTTCTCTCGCTATAAGCAGTAATAATGATCAGCTCAAGGGAACGGCCGTTGCTGAGGGTACTATTTACTATTACTATACGAATGAGAGCATAGCACCCGAATCCTATACTGCGGCTATGAGTGCATATGCGGCAACTGCTTCTGCGGCAAAGGGTACGGTTGATTGCACGATATCGTCAATGACAAAGACACTCAAGGCTGTTTCGGCAGTTGAACAATACGGATATTGCGTTGTATTTCTCCTTGATTCCAAGGGAAATCAGTATCAGCCTGTTCTTATTGAAAGACCTTTCCAGACAAACGGTTTAAACACTGAGCCTTATATCCTTATCTCGGATGAGGCGGATGGATACGATACTCTCGTTATCACAGCTCCATCTTCCGGTACTGTTAAGGTGCTTTATACAAACAGTACGCTCAATTATACAGTTTCTTCTTTCAACACCGAATATTCAGCAGCTAATAAAACTCCCGTAGCTAATGAGCTTAAGCTTGCTTATTCAGGAAGTGCAACAGCAAATAAGGAAGTAAGCATCAAGCTTGCAAAGAGTGCGGACGTTACTGCCGAGGGATATGATTTCGCAGTTATACAGTACGGTAGCAACCTTCCCGTAAGAGTTTCGAGAATCAAGGATGTTGACGGCTTTGAAGGAACAACTCTTCCAACGGTTCTTAAGACCACAGATAGGGATATTATCGTATTTACTCCTTTTAGTGAAGCAATGTACGGAAACTCTGTTAAGTATATGTATGTAAGCACGAACAAGGCGTATACGAGCGAGAGCTTTGAGACAATGTATAAAACGGTTGCTGATAATGTTAAGGGCGAGATAGCTCTTAACGATGGCACTATGAAGGAGATCAAATCCACGAAGCAGAGTTCCAATATAAGCGAAGGCTATGTTGTATTTATGTTCATCGGAACAGGCAGAGCATATCAGCCCGTAACGGTTGCCCGCAGTTCGATAGGAACAGGATTCATTGGAACTCCCGCAGCATCATATGATGTTGATACTTCTTCCGCAACTATCACCTTCAATGCAAAGATCCCCTTCGATCTTGAATATTTCGTTGTTGATAAAAATACATATAGCACAGAAACTCTTGCTAATATGTTCAACTATAAGAGGATGCCCGACGATGTGACCGAAATCACAGTTAAGCTTATCAACAAGACCGATGTTGATCAGGGAGAAAATAAGAATATTGCGATTTCAGGCGTTAATAAGGGTGATAAGTATCTTGCTATCAGAGCAAAGGATACAACGATCAAGTATACTCCCACGATCATATCTATTTCAACCGTTGATGACGGTATCAAGGGCGGAAGTCTTCCCAAGATAGAATTCTTCAGTACGGGTGGAACGATCGAGATTCATATTACCGCTTCCGATGATGCTGCAGGCAAGACTTTTAAATATTACTATACGAATACAAAGCCCGAAACAACTGCAAATTACAACACAATTTTCAATGGTAACGGTCCTTCAGGTTCTGTTGCGATCACAAAAGCTGATAACGTCATATCCTTTGAAGCAGGTGAGTGGCTTAATATGGCAGAATATAAGTATCTTGCATATCGAGTTGTTGACAGCACAGGAAACAGCATGACTCCCGGTTATAAGGAGCTTCCTCTCAACTACAGAGCTAATGCAACCATCACAGCAGATCAGGAGTCCGGCGGTGCAAAGCTCAATGTTGCGCCTTGCGATACAGAAAAGTACACCGTTTATTGGTTCTATAGCAAGACCCAGCTCACTGTTACAAAGGCAAACTTTGCTTCGTCCTATGGTAGCAGCTCTAATAGCTACTGCAGGAATTACAAGAATATTGAGGCTGCAGCTGCTAACGAAGCTCAGGAAATTGTAACCGATTTCTCACAGCCTACAGGAACAAATCCTGCAGTATATAAGTATATTTATGTTTGCCTTAAGGATGCAAACGGCAAGTATTACCAGCCCATAGAACTCAAAGTTCCCGGAACAAACTAAACAAACAATCGTTTTTTACAGACTGCCGCAGAAATGCGGCAGTCCTTTTTTGCTTTCTTTTTCCCACACAAAAAGAAGTGGTAGGTCGACTTTTGGGGGACCGTACATCTTTATGATTTATATATCTTCGAAAAAATTAATTTGTTGGCAGAAATCAAATCTAATTTATCGGAAATGATTGACAAAAGATGTTTTTTGTGCTATAATAAGTCTATTATTTTTGTGTGCGGAGGTTCAAAATGTTTTTTGAGGAACTAAAAAATTATGATTCGGATGTTGCCGCTGCTTGTGAGCGTGAGCTTGGCAGACAGAGACACAATATCGAGCTGATCGCTTCTGAAAATATCGTTTCAAAGGCGGTGCTTCTGGCTGCAGGAGGCGTGCTTACAAACAAATATGCGGAGGGCTATCCGAGTAAGAGATATTACGGCGGATGTGTTTACGTTGACGAGGTGGAGGAGATCGCAAGAGAAAGAGCAAAAAAAATATTCGGTGCGGACCATGCAAATGTTCAGCCTCATTGCGGTGCAAGTGCAAACCTTGCTGTTTTCTTCGCACTTCTTAATCCCGGAGACACCGTTCTTTCCATGAACCTTGCACACGGAGGACATCTTTCTCATGGTTCTCCCGTAAATATTTCGGGTAAATACTTTAATATCGTCCCATATGGCGTTTCACCCGAAACACAAATGATTGATTATGACGAGGTCGAGCGTCTTGCGATTGAAAATAAGCCTAAGCTTATCCTTGCGGGTGCATCTGCTTACCCCAGAGTTATTGATTTTAAGCGTTTCAGAGAGATCGCAGACAAGGTCGGAGCATATTTTATGGTTGACATGGCTCATATTGCGGGTCTTGTTGCCGCAGGCGTTCATCCAAGCCCTGTTCCTTATGCAGATGTGGTTACGACCACTACTCATAAGACTCTCAGAGGTCCCCGCGGCGGTCTTATCCTTTGCCGCAATGAATATGCAAAGGCTATCGACAAGGCTATCTTCCCCGGAACACAGGGCGGTCCTCTTATGCATATCATTGCCGCAAAAGCTGTTGCCTTTGGAGAGGCTCTTACAGACGAATTCAAGGCTTATCAGGAGCAGATAGTAAAGAACGCAAAGGTCCTTTCGGAGACGCTTCTTATGAAGGGGATAAAGCTCGTTTCGGGCGGCACCGATAATCACCTTATGCTTCTTGATCTTCGCAATACAGGCATTACGGGAAAAGAGCTTGAGCATCGTCTTGACGAGGTTCATATCACAGCCAATAAGAATGCCATCCCCGATGATCCTCAGAGTCCCTTTATCACAAGCGGTCTCCGCATAGGTACTCCTGCCATTACTTCTCGAGGCTTTGGTGAGGCTGAGATGGAGCTTATCGCTTCTTGGATCTATGATGTCATCTACAATTTCGATGAAAAGAAGGATCAGATAACAGAAGAGGTTATCGCTCTTTGCGAAAAGTTCCCCATTTACGAGGATTGATCAGAAATAAACGGGCTTTTTGTGTTTTGTAAAATATCCGCTGAAAATTCGGCGGATATTTTTAATGCAATGTTTTTTTGTGGTTTTTTTGCTTCTGATTTTCTTTTTTGAAAAATAAACGATGAAAAAAGCGTTTTTTGTCCAAAATCTCCAACTGATTTGTGGAATTAAATAGTTTGAAAGGCTAAAAACCGAGGATTTTTTTATATTTTAGCAAAAAAATATGTAAAAATGTAAAAAAAACCTTTGACAAATGACTTTTGATAGTGTATAATAATGTGTGGATATATGTAAGGTCGAATTTTCACTTTATTTAGATGAGAGCTTATACATTGAGTGGAGATTTTATGCGAAGATTTTTTGTTTCAGGAGAGAATTTTGATTTTCAAAACAATAAGATCAGAATATACGGAGAGGATGCAAGGCATATTTCCTTTTCGCTTCGTATGGCTGCAGGCGACCGAATAATCGTTTCAAACAGTGTCGATGCCGAGTACGATTGTATTCTTGAAGAAATTCAAGGAGATCGTGTCCTCTGCAGAATAGAAGGTTCTAGGAAGCTTGAAACAGAACCGCCTTTTGTTGCTAAAATCTATCAGGCTCTTCCCAAAGGAGATAAGCTTGATACGGTAATCCAAAAATCCACCGAATGCGGAGCATCATTTATCAGACCCTTCGAAAGCGAATTTTGCATTGCGAAGGAAAAAGCAGATTCCGCAGGAAGAAAGCTTGAACGCAGACGCAGGATCGCATATGAGGCGGCAAAGCAATGTGGCAGGGGAAGGATACCCGAAGTGCTTCCGACAGCTGATTTTAAAAGTGCCGTTATGGAAGCTGCAAAGTCGGATATCCCGATATTCTGTTATGAAGGAGATGGAACTCTTCCTCTTGGAGAGATACTTCGCTCCGCAAAGAAAAATATAAATGGAGAAAAACATCCCGAAATTTCTGTTATTATAGGCTCTGAGGGGGGCTTCTCGCCCGAGGAGGCAAATTTTGCAAAGGAAAACGGTATGCTTATGGCAGATCTGGGCAAAAGGATACTTCGCTGTGAGACGGCAGCCGGTTTTGTACTTGCTTGCCTTGTTTATGAGCTTGAGTTGTGAAAAAATGGAGTATGGTTATGGCAAAAAAGGTTAATGATACAAAAATCAAAAGATCTGAGGTTATCTATTACAGAATGCTGATAGTACTTGCGGCACTGATCGCAGTGATTTTCAGTATTACTTATGTAACACGCACAGTAGAAGGAAGTAATAGCTTTGCACTTTCCGGCGCACCTGTTACTGCAACGGTTTTTGCCGCTCTTTGCGTTCCGGCGATCATATTTTATACTGTTTGCCGTGTAAAGGGTGTAAACGAAAGAAACAGAGTGCTATCCAGCGGTTTTCTTATGACTATTGCTATTTGGCTCACGTCGGTTTTTTTTCTTTACGGACCGCTCAGCTCAAGAACGGCTATGGCATACATAATAATAAGCACTGCATTATATTATATATATTACCTATTTAACCGAGAATTTTTTGTTTTCTCACTATATGCTTCGCTTGGAGCTGCATTGCTCCTTTCAATAAATTCTGCAGGTAAAATTGAACACATCGTTTCTGCGGTACTTGCATTTTTGATTAGTTTTGTAGCTGTTTTTGCTGTTATAAAAGGCAAAAAAAAGCCACTGGAAATCAAATTCTGTAAGATGTCGTTTAAGGTTACTGACGGAACATTTAGTGTATATCCCTTCGTTGTTTTGGCAGTAGTGTTGATCTCCGGTGCAGTGCTAAGCTTTTTCTTTGCAAACACCACATTCTATTCACTTATAGTTCTCTTTGCATCTTACCTTGTCTTTACCATAGTAAATACGGTGAAGATGATGTAAAAACATCGCATTAAGTAAAATTCAGAGAAAAACAAATCATGAGATAAGGATTGGGAGAAAAGATAATGTCTAACAGATTGTTTCAAAGCGTAATCCATCAGATGAAGGATGCGGTTGACCGTGTTATAGGAGTTGTTGACGAAAACAACATTATAATAGCTTGCTCCGAGCTTGTAAAGATAGGAGAGGTCATTCAAGGCGTCCGTGAAGAAATGGTCTATTCCGCTGAGGTCGTTGCTGTTGGCGGGTATACCTACCGCCCCATTTCTTCGGGTCCAAAAACAGAATATGTTATATTCGTTGAAGGCGAGGATAAGATGGCGGATAAGTTTTCAAAGCTTCTTGCCATTGCTCTCGGCAATATCAAAAACTATTACGATGAAAAATACGATAAGGGTTCATTTATCAAGAATATCATTCTCGACAATATTCTCCCCAGCGACATTTATATAAAGAGCAAGGAGCTTCATTTCAACACAGATGAGAGCAGGCTGGTTTTCCTTATCAAATTTGATGGCAAAACAGATGTTATGCCCTTTGAAATGCTACAGAATATGTTCCCCGATAAGACAAAGGACTATGTTATCAGCGTCGGCGAGCATGATATTGTGCTGGTTAAGGACATGAAGCCGGGGACAGATACAAAGGAGATCGAAAAGATCGCAACCACGATTGCGGATACTCTCCAAACAGAGTTTTATGCAAAGGTGTCCATCGGTATCTCTACCATGGTAGATAATATCAAGGATCTTGCAAAGGCTTACAAAGAGGCACAGGTGGCTCTCGAGGTCGGCAAGGTATTTGAGACCGAAAAGAATATTGTAAGCTATGAAAATCTTGGTATCGGACGCCTTATATATCAGCTCCCCACAACTCTTTGCGAAATGTTCCTGCAGGAGGTCTTTAAAAAGGGCGGCTTTGAATCTCTCGACAGAGAAACACTCCAGACGATTCAGGCGTTCTTTGAAAACAACCTTAATGTTTCCGAAACGTCAAGAAAACTTTTCGTTCACAGAAACACTCTTGTTTACCGTCTCGAAAAGATACGCAAGCTTACAGGACTCGACCTTCGTGAGTTTGAGCATGCTATAACATTTAAGGTTGCCCTGATGGTTAAGAAGTATTTAAGCTCCAAGCCAGCTAAGCTTTGATAATACATTCATAGTGGCAGTAACAATGTGAAACATCATTATGAGGAACGCATTGTGTGCGTTCGTGTCGGTGTCATACCGCCTATTCGCATACGCGTTCCTCGTTTTTTGCCTTAAATTCTGTAAATAAACTTGTTGCTTTATTGCTTCTTACCCGCTTTGCGTGAGCACTCACAAAGAGGAAACCGCACTTGGTTACTCACACCGAGAGATGCGTCGCACTGTAAGCGAGACGGAGAAAAATGCGAAAAATCAAGAATCGTTTTTTGATAGTATAAATGCGTTTTTCTGCCAAGAACAAAGAAAGGATTTATACGCTTAATGATTGAGTTCAAAAATGTCAGAAGTATCTATAAAAGAAATAATCATGTGGCTCTTGACGACGTGAGCTTTAAAATCGAGGATGGAGAGTTCGTTTTCATCGTTGGTCACTCCGGTGCGGGAAAGACCACAATGACAAAGCTTCTTCTCCGTGAGATGACTCCCACATCGGGGTCTATTATAGTCAATAATTATAATCTGAAAAAGCTTCCCAAGTTTAAGATTGCAAAATATCGCAGAAGTCTTGGCGTTGTTTTTCAGGATTTTAAGCTTTTTCCCCAGAAAACGGTTTATGAGAACGTGGCATTTGCCATGCAGGTGGTGGGAACACCGAAACCTCTTGTTTCAAGAAGAGTTCCCGCAATTCTCAAGTCCATGGGGCTTATAGACAAGGCAAAGAACATCCCCGAGGAGCTTTCGGGAGGTGAGCAGCAGAGGGTTGCCATTGCGAGAGCCATTGCAAACAGTCCTGATATAATCATCGCAGATGAGCCTACGGGAAATATCGACCCCCAGATGGCGGCAGAGATAATGGAGCTTCTCGTTTGGATAAATCAGAAATTTGGCAAGACCGTAGTCGTGGTCACTCATGCTGAAAACCTAGTTAATACATATCAGAACAGAGTAATACGACTTGATCACGGTAAGGTTACGAGCGACAGAGTGGGAGGTATGTTTTAATGAATAACAATATGATTTCAAAAAAGCAACCACCCAAGATGAAAAAGAGCTATAACCCCTTTATGTTTATAGGCGAGGCATTTAAAAATATTTGGCGCGACAGGGTTATGTCAACGGCATCCGTGCTTGTTCTTGCAAGCTGTCTCGTGCTTCTCGGATGCTTTTCGCTTATTGTGGTAAATATCAATTCCAATATGAATAGGTTGGTTTCTCTGAATGAGATAGTAGCCTTTGTTGATTATGATTTGACCTCGGATAAGGTTGAGGTCATCGGTCAGAAGATAAGGGTTCTTGATAATGTTGAGTCGGTTGAATTTATTTCAAAGGACGAGGGACTAGACTCCATGAAGGAGGACTATGCGGGCTTTGAGGACGTTTTTGACAGCATGAAGGAATCCGGCGATAACCCTCTTTCCGACAGCTTCAGAATAAAATATAAGGATAATTCCAAGGTTACCACCCTAGATTATAATCTTCGTCAGATAGAGGGCGTGAGAAAGGTCAATAACCGCCTTGATCTTGCAACCTCACTTGAAAATTTCAAGAACGGAATTTCTGTTATCTTTATCGGATTTCTCGTGGTCCTCTTTCTCGTGAGTGTGTTTATTATTATAAATACCATAAAGCTGGCGGTAAATTCTCATATGGAAGAGATCCGAGTTATGAAATATATCGGTGCTTCCGATTGGTTTATCATCGTGCCATATATCATCGAGGGAACTATAATTGGTATCTTTTCGAGTGCAATCGCATATCTTGCCCAGTGGTATATTTATTTTAGCCTTGAAAAAATGGTAGCAAGCGATATCAAAATGTTAGAGCTTATGCCTTTTGGCGAGATAGGTAGCATAGTTGCGCTCTCATTCATTGCCGTTGGAATTTTGACGGGAGTCGTGGGCAGCTGTATTTCACTTCACAAAAATTTGCAGGCATAAAAATGAGAAAAGGAGCTTAAATGCAGATGAAAAAGGCGAAAATATTTAACAAAAGAATATTGTGCTTTGCACTGGCAGCAATGTTTTGCATCATTGGTGCGGGTGAATTTCTTATAAGGTCAAGCATGGCTCATGCAGCAACGGATGCGAATGTTACCGCAATGGAAAATAAGATAAAGGATATCCAGACGAAGAAAAAGGATGTGCTTGCCAAAATAAATAAGGCGAAAACCAACAGAGCAGAGGCAACACAGTATAAATCCTATATAGATGAGCAGGTAAATCTCACCGAGGAAGAGATAGCAACTATAAATTCTCTTATCGCAGAGCTTGATAATAAGATTGCGGAAAAGGAAAGCGAGATAGAAACAGTTACCAATAATATAGACGCTCAGTATAACAATTTCAAGCAGATAATGCGCCTTTCATATGAGGAGGGCAATGCCAGCTATGTTGAAATGGTTCTGGGGGCCGAGGATTTTCATGATTTCCTTGTTCGTGTTGAAGAGATAACCTCGCTTATGGAGTATTGTTCAAAGCTTCTTGATAGCTTCAAAGCCAATAAGGCTTCTCTTGAAAGCGCAAAAGCTGCGCTTCAGGCGTCCAAAACCACTCAGGTGATCTACCAGGGCGAGCTTCAGACAAGATATGAGGAGCTTGAGGTTTTGCAGAAGGAAAATGAAAGTTACCTTAGTTCACTTGCAAAGGATATAAATTCATATCAGGCTACATATGACAGCTATGCAAAGGCAGAGGACGAGCTTGACAAGCAACTTGAAAAATATCTCCGCGAGCTTCAGGCAAAGGAAAACAGTCAGTATGTTGGAGGCGAATTTAACTGGCCTCTCCCGCTGAATTGGAAGAGCATAAGCTCTGCATACGGTTACAGAACTCTTAACGGAAAGAGAGAATTTCATAGAGGAATAGATATCCCCGCATCAAAAAACACCAATATTTATGCTTCTAACAGCGGTAAGGTCGTTACGGCAACCTTCCATTACAGCTACGGAAACTATGTGGTTATCGACCATGGCGGAGGAAAATCCACCCTTTATGCTCATGCAAACAAGCTGAATTGTAAGGTGGGCGATGTTGTAAAGCAGGGCGATGTTATTGCCTTTGTTGGTACAACGGGACATTCATACGGAAATCACCTTCATTTTGAGGTGAGAATAAACGGTACTGCAAATAATCCTCTGGATTATGTTGTAAGGCCGAAATAAATATGAAAAGCCATAGGCTTTTTCGGAGGTCATTTTGAAGAAAAAAATATCAATAGTAACTCTTGTGCTTTGTATAATAGTTACGGCGGTAGTGGTTTTCATGTCAACCTATACGGTTTTGACGGATAATTTCAGAGAAAAACTTGCTAAGGCTTATGCCGAGGAGACCGTTATAGGAGAAGATCTTCCCGAGACACCCATTGATGAAAATATTGAGAGAAGTGTTTACGAGGAAAAGCTTGCGACCGTTCTTAGCTATTTTGAGGCCCGTGCATATTACGAACTTGATACGGAAGCAATAATCGAAGGAATGATAGACGGTTTTGCATACGGGACAGGAGACAGATATGCCGAATATTATACCGCCGAGGAATACGCTACGTTTACAGCGGAGAGCAACGGCGAGATGCAGGGCATCGGAGTTAATATAATTTTTAATGCAGATTATAATGTCATTGAAATAATAAATGTTATGCCGAATTCTCCTGCACTTGAGGCAGGACTTCTTCCCGGAGACCTGATACTTTATGTAGGTCTTGGAGAAAATGCGGAAAGCGTTGCTGAGATCGGTTACACCATGGCGGTTTCAAAGCTCCAAGGACTTGCGGGAACAAAATGCGAATTTACCGCAGTCAGAAATGAGAATTTTGATGAGCCGATAGATTTTTCAATAGACAGAAGACAGGTTACCGTTCAAACGGTAAATCATCATCTGTATGAGGGTGATAAAACCATTGGTATTATCAAAATAAGCCAATTTGATAAGGTTACTCCCGAGCAGTTCTTCGTTGCTCTTGACGATCTTCAGGCAAAGGGTGCCACAAAATTCATTTTTGATGTGAGAAACAATCCCGGCGGCGACCTTAATGCTATTTGTGAAATTCTTGATTTCCTCATACCCACAGGACCGATAATAAGAATGAAGGATAGAGCTGGAAATGAAAGCGTTATCGAGTCTGAGGGAAGCGAATACGATGCACCTATGGTGGTTCTTTGTAACGGAAGCTCCGCAAGCGCAGCAGAGCTTTTCACAAGCGCACTTATGGATTATGATAAGGCAGTGGTCGTCGGTACTACCACATACGGAAAGGGAAGCGTCCAGACAATATTCAGTCTTCCCGACGGCGGAGGAATAAAGATGACCACAAAAATGTATTTCCCGCCCTTTTCGGATGGATATGACGGAATTGGGATAACTCCCGATATCGAGGTGGAGATGGCTGAGGAATTTAAAAATGTAAATCTTTATAAACTTTCGGATGCTGATGATACACAGCTTCAGAGAGCAATAAAATATTTAAACGAAAACAATTAAATGTCAAAGGAGATATAGTCATGTCAAAGGCAAAGCAGATGCTCTATACCAAGGAAGGTCTTAATGAGCTTATGGATGAGCTTAGCTATCTGAAAAACACAAAAAGAAAGGAAAATCTTGAGGCGATAGCGGTTGCAAAGTCTTTTGGAGACCTTTCGGAGAACGCCGAATATGATGCGGCAAGAACCGAGCAGGCTCAGATCGAGGCGAAGATAAAAGAACTTGAAGATATGATAGCAAATGCAGTGGTGGTCGATGAAGACTCCATTGATGCAGGCGTTGTAAGCATGGGATCTTTTGTAAAGGTTACCATGTTAGCAACAGGAGCAAAAAAGGAATATAACATAGTTGCTCCCAACCAAGTATCGCCTATGCAGGGACTTATCTCAGACCAGTCTCCCGTAGGAAAGGCACTTATCGGTGCAAGAGCAGGGGACGAGGTATCCTTTGACTCACCCGGTGGAGCTGTACACATGAAGGTGCTTGAGGTTTCAAGAACTAAGGGTTGATAAAAGACAATAAATCCGAAAGGACACTAAAAAATGGCAGAAGAAAAGATTGTTCAGAATACAGAAGAAATTGAAGAAGAAATAAGCGCAGAGGAACTCAGCGATATACTACGAATCCGCCGAGAAAAGCTTGCGGACCTTCAGGCAAAAGGGCAAAATCCATTTGAGAAGGTAAAATTTGATTTTGATACTTATACAAGCGAGATCCGCGAGAATTTCGAGGAGCTTGAAAATAAGGATGTTAAGATCGCAGGAAGACTTATGAGCCGTCGCGATATGGGTAAAGCAAACTTTATTGACATTGCCGATGAAAAGGGAAGACTTCAGTGCTATGTCCGTATTGATGAGATCGGCGAGGAGACATTTGAGGGCTTCAAGAAATGGGATATCGGTGATATCGTCGGTATCAGTGGATTCGTTTTCAGAACGAGACGCGGTGAGATCTCAGTTCATGTTAAGGAAATAGAGCTTCTTGCAAAGTCTCTGCTTCCGCTTCCCGAAAAGTTTCACGGTCTTAAGGATCAGGAAACAAGATACAGGCAAAGATATGTTGACCTTATCGTTAATCCTGATGTTAAGGATACCTTTGTCAAGCGTTCTATGATCCTTAAGGAGATCAGAAATTATCTCGATTCCAAGGGCTTCCTTGAGGTTGATACACCTATCCTCGTTCCCCTTGAGATCGGCGCATCCGCAAGACCTTTTATTACTCATCATAATACTCTCGATATGGATATGTACCTTCGTATCGAAACAGAGCTTTACCTCAAGAGACTTATCGTTGGCGGAATGCACAGAGTTTATGAGGTTGGACGCATATTCAGAAATGAGGGTATGGACCCCAAGCATAATCCCGAGTTTACTTCAATTGAGCTTTATCAGGCATTTACAGACTATAAGGGTATGATGGATCTCGTAGAAGAGCTTAATACCATGCTTGCAGAGAAGATCTGTGGCTCAAAGGTCATCACATATCAGGGCAAGGAGATAAACATGGGTCATTGGGAAAGAATGACCATGGTAGAGGCTGTTAAGAAATATAGTGGCTGTGATTATAACGATTGGGCAACGGACGAGGACGCAAGAGCGTGTGCAAAGAAGCTGCACGTTGAGGTTCCCGATAATGCAACGAAGGGAACGGTACTTGTTGAGTTCTTTGACGCTTTCGTTGAGGAAAACCTCATTCAGCCCACCTTCATCTATGATTATCCCGTTGAAAACTCGCCTCTTGCAAAGAGAAAGGCAGACGATCCTGCATTTACCGAGCGTGTTGAGTATTTCATCAACGCAACCGAGTTTGGTAACGCATTCAGCGAGCTGAATGACCCCCTCGACCAGAAGGAAAGATTTGAAAAGCAGGTTGCCGAAAAGAAAAAGGAAGAGCCAAATTGTAATGCAGAGGTGGATTACGACTATGTAACAGCCCTTGAATACGGTATGCCGCCCACAGGTGGTCTTGGATTTGGCATCGACCGTCTCGTAATGCTTCTTACAGACAGCGCATCCATCCGTGATGTGCTACTGTTCCCCACGATGAAGCCTGAAAAATAAGTAATAGAATTTTGAAAGAGGGCTGAAAAAGCCCTCTTTTTTGGAGAAAAATCTGATGAACTTCTTAGGAGAAAGATATATCGCAGACACGGACAATTATGTTGCTTTTGATATTGAAACAACCGGGCTTCATGACTCGGAGATAGTGGATTTTGTCGCAATAAGGATAAGAGAGGGAAGAGTGGAGGACACATACCGCACCTTTATAAAGCCCCGACATCCAATCCCCGCCGAAGTGACTCTTATAAACGGAATAACCAACGAAATGGTTGCATCAGCACCGTCTTTCTTCGATGTTGCAGAGGATATTCTTGACTTTTTCGGAGACGATATTATCGTTGGTCATTACCTTGAAAAATTTTCACTGAAAATCCTTTGCGACGAGCTTGTGAGAGCAGGATCTGAACCGGTGCAGAATGATTATATCGACCTTATGGATATGTACGAAAAATGTTGCGACACAGCACTTCGAAGTCACAGCCTCAAAAATATTTCAGAATTTCTTGGTGTGAAAATCGAGGACAGCGTCGGAGCACTCCTTGATGCAAGAACCATTATCGGGTGCTATGAAAAGCTTTGCCACATTATGAGATCGACTTGGCAAAATGAGAATATTTATATCGAGCTTTCTGATGACCTGCATTCACTTATCAGTAAGATTAAAAATAAAAAGAATGTTGCGGATATCAGACGGGCGCTTATCTCACTTCATAAAAATGATCTTTGCGATCCTGTTGTACGTTGTGCGGTATATATTCCTCTCATAAAATACGAGCTTTATATAAACCGATTTGAGGATGATCTGCGGGGCGAGCTTATAGGTGCGAGGCGAGATTTTGACCGAGGACTGTTTTGCAGAATGTCGATTAGGGATATTGAACGACTTAAAGTTGACATTGATTATTGCATGGATAGAATGAATAAGCCAAGGAAAAACAAATTTTTATTCTTTTGGCGATGACTTCAAGGGGCTGAATTTTCAGCCTCTTTCTTTAACCAATAATTTATCTTTGGCTTCCATCCTTGAAAAGCTGTCACGCAGTGCCTGATGAGGCGAGGTACAAAGTACTATAAAACGCTTAAAAGATGCCCTATCGGACTATAACTCATCCGTCAGCAGACCTGCCAACTTTCCCTCAAGGGGAAGACTATCTAACATTTTCACGCACCGCTAAATTATCGTATGTCTGATTTTTGATAAGGAAGAAAGCATGGGTGACCGAAATTGAATAGAAAAATTCAAGGCGGCATCCGCTAATTACGAAAAAAATTGACTTTTTCCGTTTCCCCAACGTATTATAGGTGAAAGGAGGCGAGAAAATGGATGAAGTCGAGTTTATTGTGGACGAATATGGGGATATGCTATACCGTATCTGTCTGGTAAGGCTGGCGAATGAAGCCGATGCTCAGGATGCTGTTCAGGATACATATCTGAAATACATAAAAAAGCATCCCCAATTCGATTCAGAGGAACACCGAAGGGCATGGCTTATCCGAGTGGCTGTAAACCGTTGCCGTGATATCTTAAGACAAAAAAGAACTCGTTTGTCTGATGATATCGAAAGCATAGCATCAACATATGCGGACGAGGAGGGAGACGGCAGAGATGTCATAAGAACACTGATGCTTCTTCCTGAAAAATACAGTTCGGTCATGATGCTTCATTTTGCCGAGGGGCAGGATTATAAAACTATCGCAAAAGTCATTGGAAGAAGCGAGTCTGCAGTTAAAATGAGGATAAAAAAGGGCAGAGAGCTTTTTATCAAAATTTATAAAGGAGAGTGAATATTTTGAAGAAAAATTCAATAAAAAAAGCATTTGATGGTATTAAGCTGGACGAAAGTGCAAAGCAGAGGATCAAAAATTCCTGCTATGAATATTTGGTGGAAAACGAAAGAAAAAAGTTGGTTTTCACACATAAGCTCGGTTTCAAAATTCTGGCTGTTGCGGCGACTGTTGCACTTCTCAGCATAAGCGTTTTTGCGGCGGCAAGGCTTATAGATTTCTCTATGACAAAAGAAGGAGACGGAGTTAAGCTCCATGCAGCTCTTCCCGAGGAAAATAAGGATACCGAAGTGCCACTCAGAGCTTGGAACGCCGAAAGTGAAAAGGGTGAGATAAGCGTTAGGCTTGAATTTGACTATATGCCGAGTGATCTTACCGAAGATCCTACCGCAACTCATAAATACGGCGGTGAATCGGTGAGCCGTGCAATAACCTTTGTGGGTCACGACCTGCGGCGAAGCGATTTCAATGAAATTGTAAAATACGTCGATGAAGCGGAAAAATTCATGGCAGGTGATAAGGAAGCCTATCTTTTGACATGGGATTCTCTTGTAGTCTACGATAAAGATATTTATGTTCTATTTGCAGAGGAAGAAATGCTGATCCACGGAATGGTAGGATATGGAATTACCGTTGACGAGATAAAGGCGATCGCAGAGGGCATGAAAATTGTCGAGGTCAGTGATATAAATATTGCCCTGCCCATTTCAAACGAGTTCGGTGACGATTCTGCTGACAGCACCCCGAAGGTATTTTATACCGATCCCATATATGTTTACCGTGATGATCTGCTGCATTTAGGCGATGTTGGAGAATATAACGGCTATTTTGATCAAAGAACCGTTAGGGTAGATAAGATCGAGATGCTTGACAATATTTCAGGCTATGAAAAGAATTTTATCAGAAGTGACGTCATTGAAAAATTTACGGGCGAAAACGGAGAATTTATCCCGTATATGAGAGGCACAAGAGTTGTAGAGGGTGATATTGAAGCGGGTGAGAAGCCGAGGATAGTGCTTGGTGAGGAGACGGAGATGAAGAAACGCTTTATCCTTATAACTCTGACAGTTACCAAAGATGAGAAAGATACCGATGCCGATGTTAAATCTTTCCTTCACACCTTCAGTCTCGGCGGTCTTGTTGAAGATGAGGAAGGACACATCGAAAGAACGCAGGAGTGGGAAAGCTTTATAATCAACGGGGCACCCGGAGAGCATGCAGATTTTCACGATCCCTTATACCGTAAAAAGATCGGAGAAAACAAATGGGTCCTTGGATATTTCCTTGACGAGGATGAGATATGCGGGGAGATGTATTTATATAGCCATCATGCCGAGCTTTATTATTCGCTTGATCTTGGTATAAACTAAATAATTGGGCATCACCGCCACTCACAGAGCGATTCGGTGATGCCTTTTTAATTTCACTTCCATATGTGTTAACAAAATGTAAACTCTGGAAACTTTGGTAAAAACGGTTGACATCTGTTAACCAATATGGTAATATAAAGATGGATAACAGATGTTAACCATCTGATTTGGAGGTGCAATAATGAACAATATCAATCTTTCGGAGGGCGAATGGAAGCTTATGAAGCTTCTTTGGCAGGCTCAGCCAAGAACAATAGGAGAATTTGTAAATGAGCTTCGGGATGATACCAGCTGGACGAAAACGACCGTTTTCGTTATGCTGAAAAGACTTATCGGAAAGGGTGCGGTAAGAGTTGATGAGGGGGGAAGAGTTCATAAATATTATCCTCTCATAAAGCGAAGCGATGCAACAAAGGAGGAAACCGACTCATTTTTATCAAGGGTCTATGACGGAAGCCTTGGAATGATGGTGTCCTCGCTCGTTGGAAGACACGCACTTTCGGAAAATGAGATCGAGGAGCTGAAAAGGATTCTTGAAAACGCCGAAAAGTAAATCAAATTGCAGGATCAAACAACAGAAAGGATAAAAAATGGTATATTTAATCTCCCTTTCGCTGCTTATTTTGGCAGTGATCGGAATAAGAGCAATTTTTCGCCGCAGTGCCTCACCAAAGCTGATATATGCTCTTTGGCTTGTGGTGCTGGTGAGACTCTTTATGCCCGTTCAGCTTTTTGAACTTGAAATTCCGAGGCTTTTCATCCCTGATAGGGTTGGAAATGATATTCTTCAAAGCGAAAGCTTGCCTACAATAGACTTTGAAAACGAGGCAAATAAAAATAATGAGATTTCCGTTCCTTCGGGGGCAGGTGATTCACAGAACACACCCGAAACAACGGAAAACAACGAAAAATTTCCAACGACTGCCGATGGCAGTGACATTTTTCAAGGTGTATCTTCCTCCGCACAGGAAAATGTCCTGCCCGAGGCGACGATAAATAATAACACACCTGTCGCAACACCGAGCATTTCAATATCAAAGCTTTTGAAAATTATATGGCTTTGCGGTTCCTTGGCTCTTGCTATATGGTACGGTTTTGCGGCGGCGTCATTTGGTATCTCCCTTATGCGGGAGCGCAAAAAGATAGGAAGATATAAAAACCTCAAGGTCTATCTCTCGGCAAATGTGGGCACACCCTGTCTTTACGGTATTATACCCTCGGTTTACCTCACTCCAAAGGCGTATAATAGCGAAGGCAGAAGAATGATACTCCGCCATGAGTATGTCCACCTTTGCCATGGGGATAATATATGGTCCTTTTTCCGCATATGCGCTGTGGTTTTCCTTTGGTGGAATCCCCTTGTATGGATTGCTGCGTACCTTTCAAAGCAGGATGGTGAGCTTGCCTGCGACTATACCGTCACGGGCAAAATGAAGGAGAACGACCGAATTGAATATGCAAGGATCATTATTGATATGCTTCCCGTCAAGGGACGCATATCAACGGCATTTGCCGGCAGTTCTGTAAAGGAGCGAGTAATTATGATGACAAAGAAGCATAAAAACAAAATACTTTCTGCTGTTCTTGCAATAGTTATAGTTCTTGCGGCGGCTTCCTGCTCTTTTGTGACCTTGAAGCCCGGAGAGGACACCATTGATAAGGAAGCTGTCGTAAGTGGAACAGACGCTCCCATTAAGGGTGAACCTGTTGAGGATATTGCCTTTAGGGTCATTTTTAACCAAAATGATTTTATTGTAAGATATGCGAGCATTCCGAACAGCGCACAGGATTTGATATACAATTATGAAGGTCCTGTGTTCGCTTCCGATAAGAGACTTTTTACGGTTGACAGAACGGATGAATACGGAACATTCGACCTATATCTTCTTGATCTTTCAAGCGGCAGGATCGTCAGCACTCTGACCGTCTATTCGGATATTGTGCCGACTCAGGCTATGATCAAGAACGGTGATTATATCCTCTACCGTATGCATTATGACACAGATCAACAAAAATCGGTTGTTGAAGTGGCTTTTAAGGTCACGTATGAAAACGGAGAGCTTATTTGCCAAAAGACCGAGATCGAAATGTATCCCTTTTATCAGGAATATATCGAGAATGAGGATAAAACTGTCAGAGTTTACAGAGTGGTCGATGACGAAGGAAATCACGGTGGAATTGAAATAGTATATTCCGACGGCAGAGTAGAGCGAGTTTGCGAGAACGTGATGCTTGACGATATGGTGGATGGCAAAAAGGCAGGTATCGGTGAGGTTACGGGCTATACCCCAACTGCTTTCATTGATGAAAACCGTTTTGCATACCATATCGGCGGCTGGGAATGGACTCAGGGCTACGGAATTTATGATATTTCGACCGGTGAGAAGACAGAATATCTTGAAGGTCTGGGGCTTCAGGCTTTTGATGATGAGGGCAATTTGTATGTGAGCAAGGTGACATCTTACGAGGTTACGAACTATTATAAAATAACAAAAGTAACTCCTGATGGTGAAAAAATTCTTCTTGCAAGCAAAGAGGATGAGCTGGTAAATGAAGATGTTATAAAGCTTGAAAGTCACGGAAACAGAAGTATTGGATATGAGGAAAATTACGGCAAAATATATGAATTCTTTGAAGACAAAAAGCCTATTTTGACTATAACTTCTCCCGATTTTAAGCGGACGCTTTTCAAATGCGAGTTTGATAATTCAAAGGGTGAGATACATTATTTCATAAAAGACAAGACCATAACCTTTGTTTGTTTCGGAAACGAGCCTGTTTATCCCTATACAGAGGACAGCGAGCTTACGAGTGTTTTCAAGGAATTTCTTGCAGGCGGTAAGGAAGGAGACGAGGGCGAGATTCTGAAAAACAGAATGATAGAGCTTACAGGCTGGCGTGACGAAGAAACGGAGAGCGAAGCTCCGCAGGTATATTTTTCGAAATGGCAGGACAAGGCGATAGATCTTTATCTCAGCGAAAATCACGAGGAGCTTATGCTTGAAAATCCGGAATATTATCTTTTAGGCTCTCTTACCGAAAAATATTTTGAATATTATCAGTTTTCAAGTTTTATTCCAAACTCAAATGCTAAGGTAGAGATAGTTTATGAGCCATATGATAGGGTTTATTATTATCTCTGCAGCGACAGAAATGACCCCAAAAAGACATATGTTTATGTTACCGATGATTTCGGAAGAACTGTCGGCAAGCATGAGATAGTACCGCCCAGCGACATTGAATTTGATTCGATGACTCCTGTTTTTATGTCACTTGGCGAATCATCTAATTCCTGCGTTATCGTCTATAAGCTGACAAATGGTTCGGAAGAGATCTATGTAACATACGACAGTCAAAAGGCAAATTACCCATTCGCTTTCGTTTATAACGGCAAGACAAGCGAGGATTTTCTCAATTCAAATCTTCCCGAGAGAAGATTCCTTTTTGAGACGAGATATGAATTTGGCGAAGGCCACGCACTTCAGATTGAGCTGAATTACGGTAAAAATGAGATAACAAAATCATATAGGGCTGAATACAGCTATGAGCATGATGATGTAAACGAGCTTTATATGTGGCGCATTGCGGGTGTTTTCGGTAGTAATTCAAGAAAAGTACTTATTGCCTCCGACCGTTATCCCGCTTGGGCAATAGTATATCTTGAAAGTGGAGAGGTTGTAAATGCTTTTCCTAATCTTGATGCGGAAATTCTTAAGCTTGTAGAGCGGGTAGAAACAAATGACGGAGATCAGTTCATTCTTTTCCTCTCTGACGGAAGGGTGATTTATCATGAACGCTTCAATAAAATCACTTGGGATATTGCGAAGGAGTTTGGGATTGAAAATGTGGCTCATGCGGAGATCGCACATAACAGCACTATTGCTTATGTTATTGCAGAAGGAAATCATGCGGATGTTTATACCTATCATGTTATAAGTGGCGAGAAAAAGCAGTTGGCTGAGGGTTTTCCGTGGAATGAAAATGATCCCAAGGCTTTAAAATTCCATGGCTCAAAGGGGTATGGAACATATTTTTATCGTGATAAGCTCTTTGTCCTCGACCTGAGGCTGGGAAGTGCTAAAGAGACGGACATTGAATATGCAAACGGCATTACGGTTGAGGGATTCAATGAATATTCCATCACCGTTAAGTGGGAAGGCTTGCCGTATCTTACAAGGGGTATTGCGGTGAGATAAATTTTTCGCACAGAACTATAAATGGTAAATTGTCGGTGCGTGAGGGTACTGTCAGGTGAAAGTTTTGATCGACCTTT
>JAZUPD010000008.1:0-7924 GCA_045604985.1 Eubacteriales bacterium | reverse complement strand
CAAGCCACTTTCAGAGGGTAAAAAAGAAATTTCAGAAAAATTTTTGTTAAAAAATCACTGTTTAAGGGACTTTTTCCACATCCTGTGGAAAAATGATGTGGAAAATCAAAACCCGCATTAGACATAATTCGAACATAGTGCATAATGCCAAATTTCAAAAAAATCGAATAAAGCATTTGACAAGACGCTTTTTTCCAAAGAAGGAATTATGCTATCCACTTTATTCCGATGCAGAGGCATTCAGAGATGTGTCGGCAAAATTTCCTTTCAAAAATTCATAATACGCTGCCGCCCCGATCATTGCCGCATTATCGCCGCAAAGATTAAGCGGCGGACATATGAAGCACACCTTTTTTAAAGCGCATACCTCACCCACAGCCCTACGCAGATGAGAATTTGCTGCAACTCCCCCTGCCATAACGAGAGTTTTCATTCCCGTTTCATCAAGGGCAGCTGAGATCTTCTTTGAAATGGCGAGAGTGACCGCTCTCGTATAAGAAGCGGCAAGGTCTGCCCGATCAAGTTCCTCTTTTCTCTGCTCGGTCTGATTTATATAGTTAAGCGCAGCTGTTTTGAGACCGCTGAAAGAAAAATCAAGATTATCTCCGATAATTGCTGGAGAAGGAAGATGAATAGCCTTTGGATCGCCCTCATAAGCAAGCTTGTCCAGTGCCGCACCGCCCGGATAAGGCAACCCTATAACTCTGCCTACTTTATCAAATGATTCACCAACAGCGTCATCACGAGTTGAGCCTATCTCCTCATAATCGGTATATGAATCTACTTTATATATAGACGTGTGACCTCCCGAAACAACGAGTGCAAGGAAGGGAGGCTCCAGCTCTGAATCGCTGAGAAATGCTGCGGAAACATGACCGTGAACATGATTCACGGCAATAAGGGGAATAGAATTTGCATATGCCAAGGATTTGGCAAAATTCACTCCCACAAGAAGTGCCCCTATAAGCCCGGGAAAGGCTGTTACCCCTATTGCGCCAACATCTTTAAGGGTAATTCCCGCTTCGCAAAGTGCCTCATATGTTATCCTTGATATCGCCTCGATATGCGCACGGCTGGCAATTTCGGGAACTACACCTCCATAGAGACTATGAACATCTATTTGCGAAGCAACTATATTTGAACGTATATATCTCCCTTTTTCAGACATTTCCACAACTGCCGCTGAGGTTTCGTCGCAGGAGCTTTCAAGACCAAGTATATACATAATTCTCCTAAAAAATCAAAGTCGTTTTATCATAACATAGGCATCCTCGGGGGGGGTTCTGTAAAAACGAGGTCTTTTGCCCGCTATCTCAAATCCAAGCCCCTCATACAGTGCTATTGCTCCTGAATTTGAAACACGAACATCAAGAGCAACGGACACGAGTCCCCTTTCTTTTGCATATCCGAGAAGTGCTTCCATAACAGAACGTGAAAACCCTTTCCTTCTGAAGTCGGGATGGGTGGCAACGTCGGTTATATCTCCCATATCTGCGGCAAGTATCATGCCGGCATAAGAAATGACCCGCCCGCTCTCAACGGCAATCAAGGCAAATCCGACTCCGCCATCTCCCGTGAGAATCTTAAGTCCTTCTGCCGTCCACGGATGAGCAAAACAAATCAATTCAAGCTCCGCCACGGAATCAAGAAGCTCCTCCGTGAGCCTTACTATCTTAAAATCATTTTTCATAGAAAAACATTCTGTCAATGCAGTCACTTATTCTCGAAAGGCAAGCCTTATAATCGTCAAGATCTCCTCCAAACGGATCCGGAATATCCTCATCCATGCTTATTATCTTTGATGCAAACTCGGGATAATATGAAATAAGAGCCATTGTATGTCTCGATGAAATCCCTACGATGATATCATTCATAATAAGTTCGGAAGAGCTAACTGACCTTGCCCTGTGATTTGGATAATCATTATCGGGAAGCACTCTTATGCCCGCTTGAGCAAGAGCCAGCTCGGCATTTTTAGAAATTAGCATTCCATCAACCGCATTAAGACCGGCAGAGCTTGCAATGATCCTTCTTTTCTTCAACATATCGGGAGTGCATATAGAGCAATATTTGCTCTTTCTTCCCCTGTCATTAAGAACAGCCTCAGCCATTGGGGAGCGACAGGTATTCCCCGAACAGACGAAGAGAACCCTCAGCGGATCGTTTTTTATATCTTCAATTTTGAGCTTTTCGCTTTTGTTTTCAAGAACCGCACTCATCTTTTTCCCTCAAAGATCAATATCCGAAAACGCCACTGAGCGAATCGTCATTTTCTATCCAGTCGCTGACCTCGACTATGCGAAATTCATCCTTTGTATCTCGGATTATGACCGTGGAAATGCCTGCATTTATTATCATTCTCTTGCACATCATGCAGCTACTTGTACCGGGAACTATCTCTCCCGTCAGCGGCTCAGTACATACCATATAAAGAGTCGAGCCGAGCATCTGCTCTCTCGGAGCGGCTATTATTGCATTTGCCTCGGAATGTACTGAGCGACAAAGCTCATATCTTTCTCCTCTCGGGATCCCCAGCTTTTCTCTCTGACAAACTCCGATGTCATTACAGTTTTGTCTTCCTCTGGGAGCACCGTTATAACCCGTGGAAACGATAACATCATTTTTAACAATGATGGCACCATAACATTTTCTTAGACAGGTGCTTCTCTCGGAAACCGTTTGAGCTATATCAAGATAATAATTGTGTTTTGACACTCTTTCCATAAGTACCTCCAAAAAATACAAACAGATATACATAGTATATTATATTACATTTTTGCTATAAAATCAAGTCAAAAGCAAAATATTCTGACAAAGTTTTTAATTTTGAGCCAAAAATCGCTAAAAATGCTTCCTTTTTGGGCTAATGCTTGAAAAATTCACAAATATGTGGTATGATATTGGTATATAAAAAATGCACGAAGGCGAGGGATGAACTTTGCATTTGCAGGAATCGGGTCAAATGTATCTTGAAACCATATACGTTCTTCAGAAAAAAAGCTCCGCTGTCAGAGCCGTCGACATAGGCGAGCATATGGGCTATTCAAAGCCCAGCGTCAGCCGTGCAATGGGTCTTCTCAAGAGCGCAGGATATATAAGAGTCGATAAGGACGGTCTTATTACCCTCTCGGAGGAGGGCAAGCAGATAGCTGAAAAGATATACGAGAGACATACTATCATTACGAGATTTTTCATAAGCCTTGGTGTAGATGAAAAAAATGCATCTGAGGATGCATGCAAAATAGAGCATGATATAAGCGATGCTTCCTTTGAGGCCATCAAAAGATATATCGAAGATAAATAAGAAATAGGAGCTATATAAATGGGAGTTGTAATAGGAATAGATGTTGGCGGAAGCACAACGAAAATAGTCGGCTTTAAGGCAGACGAGATGGGTATGCCGCAAAATCTTATAGAACCTCAATTTGTCAGAGCCACGGATCAAATAACGTCTATATATGGGGCTCTTGGAAAATTTACTCTCCAGAACGGGCTTTCTCTTTCTGATATAGACCGTATTATGATGACGGGGGTTGGTTCTTCATATGTTGAACAGCCGATCTACTCGCTTAAATGCATCCCAGTCCCCGAATTTGGAAGCGTTGGCATCGGCGGTCTTTATCTCTCGGGGCTGAAAAAAGCTATCGTGGTAAGCATGGGAACAGGAACTGCCATAATCTACGCAAGAGCGGACGAAAATGGTAAATGCCATACCGAATATATGGGCGGTACGGGCGTTGGAGGCGGCACTCTTATCGGTCTTTCAAAGAAAATGATAGGTATCGACACGATCGAGCATATTGAGCAGATCTGCGAAAACGGTGATCTCTCAAACATTGATCTGAGGGTAAAGGACCTTTCAAAGACCCACAAATATCCCGGAATGAACGAAGAGCTGACTGCTTCAAACTTTGGAAAGCTCAGCGATATTGCAACCAAAAGCGACATCGCCCTCGGAATTGTCAATATGGTTGCCGAAACCGTTGCAACAACGGCAATTTTCGCCGCAAGAGCTCATAAGCTCCGTGACATTGTGCTTACAGGTAATCTTACGACTCTCCCTCATGTCAGGGCTGTTTTTGAAAATCTTTCCGATGCGTTTGGAGTAAGATTTATATTTCCGGAAAATTCACAGTTCGGCACGGTTATCGGCGCTGCTTTGTACCCGATAGATTAAGACGAAACGGCAGAACTTAAAAAGGTGCGTTTCCATGGCAAATTCCGCCTTTATAAGCCAAACTCTCGGCACAAAAGAATGATGCTTTCTGTTTGGTGCGTTGTCAGAATAATGTATATTGCGCCTGTTATATACTTTATCTATCATAATCGCTCGGATTGGATACTCGGCTTTAAAAATAGACAAAAGAAAAAAGAGGTTAAAAAATATGAAGCTTGATTATAAAAGAACGGTTCTTATAGGTCTTGCATTTATGTCTATACTTGCGTTTTGGCAGTTTTACGATCAGGTGATACCTTATATCCTTGAAAATGTTTTTGGCCTTCGTACTTTTTCCGCAAATGCGATCATGTCTATTGATAATATCCTTGCGATCTTCATGCTTCCGCTTTTCGGAGCGATCTCAGACAGAACGAATACAAGGCTTGGAAAAAGAACGCCATATATTCTTTTCGGAACACTTACCGCAGCGGCTCTTATAGTTATCCTTGCACTCTTTGAGCAAAGCCGTTCATTTTGGGGCTTCTTCTTTACTCTTTTTGCCTTGCTTGTGACCATGTCCATCTACCGCACACCGGCCGTGGCTTATATGCCGGACGTTACAGAGAAGCCCTTGCGCAGCAAGGCAAACGCCATTATAAATCTCGTTGGATATCTGGGCGGAATTTTCGCAACCGTGGTTATGATGTTCATGCTGAAAAGCGAAAAAAATTCAGACGGCGAATCGGTCTATTCAGAGGGGCAGTCCTTTCTTCCCGTATTCCTCGTCATTGCGGCGTTTATGCTCACGACCGTACTTTTCATGGTGTTTGCCGTAAAGGAAAACAAACTTCCTCATGTTAAGGACGAGGAGAAGCAGAATACATTTAATAAGGGCAAGAAAATGCCAAAGAATGTTTTCCGCAGTCTAGTTTTGATACTTGCGTCGGTGTTTTTGTGGTTCATGGCATATAATGCAGTAACGACAGCATTTTCAAGATACTGTGTTCAAGTTTGGCAGGTGGATCTTGGCGCATCCTCCGGTTATCTTCTAGTGGCTACCGTTGCAGCTATTGCGTCCTTTGTCCCCCTTGGCTTTATTTCGAGTGCCATCGGAAGAAAAAAGACCATCCTTATCGGTATCTCTCTTATGACGATCTGCTATTTTATTGCTATTTTCATAAAGCATCAAACAGCTTTCATGTATGCAATTTTCGGACTTGTTGGCATAGGCTGGGCAGCGATAAATGTCAATTCTTTTCCAATGGTGGTTGAGATGAGCACGGGAAGCGACGTTGGCAAATACACGGGATTTTATTATACCTTTTCGATGGCGGCGCAGATAACCACCCCACTTCTTTCGGGCTTGCTTATCGACAAACTTGGCTTTGGATATTCGATTCTTTTCCCTTATGCGGTGCTTTTCTCTGCACTTTCATTTGTTACCATGCTCTTTGTAAGGCATGGAGACACAAAGACGCAGGAAAAAGTCTCTCTTTCCGCAAGCTTTGCAGATGCGAACTGATATGACGTGGATTTTGATTGCTGCTATTTTCTTTTTCTCATTGGTTGGGCTATATCTTTTTTTGATTTTTCCCTCTCAACGAAGGCATATTAACAGAAAGATACTTGATGGGCTTTACATCGCTCACAGAGGTCTTCACGATGCGGAACAAGGCATACCCGAAAACTCGCTTTTGGCATTTAAATGCGCAATTGAAGCGGGACTTGCCATTGAAAATGACATCCATCTGACCCGTGACGGGGAGGTTGTGGTCTTTCATGACGATGACCTTCATAGAATGTGTGGCGTTTGCGGCAGTCTCGAGGACATGACGCTTGCCGAGCTAAAAGAACTGAACCTTGGTAATACCGAGGAGAAAATTCCTACTCTCCGTGAGTGTCTTGACATAATTGACGGAAAAGTACCGCTCCTTATCGAATATAAAATAAAAAGCGGCAGTGCAGCCCCTCTTTGCGAGGCGGCGGATAAGATATTGAGTGAGTATAATGGGGAATATTTTGTACAATCCTTTTATCCCTTTGTACTTTCATGGTATAAAAAAAACAGAAAAGATATAATGCGCGGCCAGCTTTCCGCCGCATTTCGCGGAGACAAGCTTCATATGAGGATGCTTGGAATGCTTTTGTTCAACTGCTTTGCAAGACCCGATTTTATTTCCTATGAAAATGAAACAAAAGAAGCTTTTGGAAGAAAAATTTGCACCCTGCTCGGTGCTATCCCCATTGGTTGGACCTTTAAAAATCAAAAAGAGATCAACGAATCAAAAAAGGATTTTAAAGGCTATATTTTTGAAGGATTCGTGCCAAGCAAAGAGGATTGATCAATGAGGATGAGACTTTTCTCATCCTCATTGCCGCTTGTGTTTTATATTTTAAACAGGATTTTGTCTCCCCGCAGAAAAAACAAAAAGTCAAAGGACAATGATATACACCCCAAAAGTTCCTAACTTTTGGGGTGTATATCATTATTAACCCTTGACCTTTTTCTTTTGCTGATAAAAATTATTTTACCAGATCCTTTGCAAGTCTTGCAGTATCTCTTGCAATAACAAGCTCCTCGTTTGTTGGGATAAGGTAGACCTTAACACTCGATTCGTCGGTGGAGAGCTTGATGACGTTGCTTTGAGCTCTTGCCTTTTCATTCACTTCCTCATCGAGCTTAACACCGAAGGGGGCAAGCTTGTCTGTAATTGCTTTACGGATGGAAGGCGTATTCTCACCGATACCTGCAGTGAAAACGATAGCGTCAAGACCGCCCATGATTGCGCTGTAAGAGCCGATATACTTTGTTACCTGATATGCGAGCATATCAAGAACGAGCTGTGCTTTTTTGTCGCCGTTCTTTGCCGCCGCCTCAACATCACGGCAGTCGGAAGATCCGCAAAGACCTGCAAATCCGCACTTCTTATTCATATAGTCGTTCATCTCGGAAGCGGTGAAGCCCTTCTTGTCCATGATGTATGTAACCATTGCGGGGTCGAGATCGCCCGAGCGAGTACCCATAATAACACCTGCAAGAGGAGTGAATCCCATGGATGTGTCCATAACCTTACCGCCCTTAACTGCTGTGATGGAGGAACCGTTTCCAAGGTGGCAGGTAACGATCTTCGTATCCTCAACAGGCTTATCCAAAAGCTTTAACATTTCGCCGGAAACATAACGGTGGGATGTACCGTGCATACCATAGCGGCGGATGCCGTATTCCTCGTACATATCATAGGAAACGCCGTACATATAAGCCTCTGCGGGCATTGTCTGATGAAAAGCGGTATCAAAAACGAATACCTGGGGCTTACCGGGCATAGCCTCTGTACAGCCCTTGATGCCCATAAGACTTGCATCTGTATGGAGAGGAGCAAAATCGCGGCACGCCTTGATGGTTTCGAGTATCTCATCGGTGGCAACTATGGATTCAGTAAAATAGGATGCGCCGTGAACGACTCTGTGACCGATAGCACCGATCTCATCCATGCTTGTGATACAACCATGCTCTGCGCTTGTAAGAGCAGCGATAACTGCCTTCATAGCATCGGAATGATCCTTCATGGGTGTCTTTTCCTGATATTCAACACCCTTGACGAGCTGCTTGTGCTTTATTGCACTTCCTTCGATACCGATACGGTCGCAATTTCCCTTTGCAAGTACGGTTTCGTTCTCCATGTCGAAGAATTGATACTTAAGAGAGCTGCTTCCTGCATTAATTACAAGAATTTTCATTGAAAAACCTCCAAAAATGTAGTATAA
>JAZUPD010000007.1:0-36216 GCA_045604985.1 Eubacteriales bacterium | reverse complement strand
ATTATACCACACTCTCTTTTCTTTGTCAAGTACTTTTTTGAAACTTTTTTCTTTTTTTTCGAGTGCGTTCGTCCCCTTTTTTCGGCGACTCGCTTATTATACCACCTTTCTTCCTTTTTGTCAACTGTTTTTTTGAATTTTTCTCAAAAATTTTTATCAGCCGTCTTGATGGTTATTTTTTCCCAAAAAAACGACTGATATTCATCTGTTTTAATTATTCTATCGTCAATTTCGAGCAAAAGCTCGGACGTTAACGCAATCCCATCGAAAAGACCGGAGACGCAGACGCACTCGTCCGCCCGATGTGCTCCTCCTCGCCGCGCCGACATCTAAACATCGAGTTCTTGGCCGATGCAGCTGATTCCAATAGCGAAGCCTCCTTCAAGATAATTTGCATATGTTCCGCACCCATGACATACGGTTCCACCTCAGTATTACCCGTGATGGCTCGATAGCCTTCCATAAAGGTCTTTATCGGCATCGCCTCCTCATCTCTTTTCATACGGAGCAAACGAGAATTTTTTATAGGAAACGCACGGAGCGGTCACATCCAAAGGGCCGGTTTTTGTTACGGCTTTCGCTTCTCACGGATGGAAACGAACAAATATAGATAGATCATTTATTATCTCTTCTTCACGTTCTTTGAAATATTGCTTGAGCTTTGAATATCTCTCCGAATTTATCATCTCAGAAAAACTTCCCCTTTTTATAAGGGATCAACTTTACGAGTCTTCCTATAATGGGACAGAAAAACAAGTTCACAACAAACTCAAAAATGAAGTTTCCGCCGATGTATGTAGTCAATATATAAATGAGGACGTTGGTATCACCCGCCTCTGCAGCAAGAGCCGGCAAAAAGAAAACGAGACAGCCTATAAAGAATATACCCGTATTTACTATGGGACAAGCGATCGCTGCAACGGTTACCGCAAGCAAAGGATTTTTCTTTTCGATAGCATTATAGAACCATCCCGATGCCGCACCGCAGAGGAGGCCCTTCAAAAGAACCGTTATAACGGTTCCCGCCGCATTGATACCAAGAAAAATCGCAGCCTGACCCGTAAAAAGTATGTACATAGCACTAACACCGCCAAGCCACGCACCGCCGATGGGCCCGCAGACTATCGCACCGAGGGCGATCGGAACAAGCACGGGAGATATGGAAAACATTCCGAATCTCAAAAAAGCCCCCATTGCATGAAGTATCAGCACGAGTGCTGTCATAAGTCCAAGAAAGGTCACCCTTCTTATAAATTTTCCTGAATCCGTTTGTATCAACATATCAAAATCTCCTTATTTTTGTCTTTGAGCAAGAGCAAATTCCGCAAATCTTGCGCATATATAAATAGCATAAGTCAGTAAAACAAAATCGCAAAGCAAATATTCAACCTTGTTTAAAACCCCTGTACAAAAAGCGATGATCCCCGGGATCGAACTGACGAAAGTAAAATAAATTGCGGCAACAGATAGCCCGCCATAAAGCCTCGGAGCCGAAATCTTTAGCGAAAAACGAAGCTCGCAAAGCATATATAGCATACAGAACATCAAGGTGGTCTGCGAAAGAAGCTTATTGGGACTATTCATAGTCGTATAAAAATCAAAATAACTTTTTGCAAGGATCATCAGTACAAAAAGGATACTGCAATAACCGAAAAGTGCGTGATTATCTCCCTTTTTCGTTTTTCCAAAAAAAACTAGCAGAAAATAGATGGCGGAAAGAACGCCAAAGATCAAAACAAAAAGCGAAACCGCACTTATGACCGAAGTCTTTGCAACAGGGCCGAAAGCAGCAGGCATATCATCCGAAAGAGAGACGAGCGAATAGCTCGCATAGGTAGCCGTTCCAACCAGCGCAAATATCGAGCCAACTTTTCCACAGATCCCCACGGAAATGCGAGATTTATATTCATATTTTTTGTTTGTCGGGAGAATGAAAACAAATACCAGTGCCAAAATGCACACCGCAATGCAAAGAATATGGAACACATCCGGCAGAACAGCATCGACTGCGTAATATCCTATTTCCTTATCAAAGCAGTTGAAAAGGGCGTATGTGCGAAGCACTATCCCGCCAACTGCCAGCACCAACGCACATAACAAATAATATATAATATTTCTTGCAGTTCTTTCCATTATGATATCTCCAAATACTTAATCTTTTACCTACTAATAATAACACAAAATTGTTAATATATCGTTTTTTGACAAGAAGGCTGTTGCATAACGCAACAGCCTTTAAAAAATCATTAAATTAGCCAAGCTTAGCCTGGTTAACTTTAACGCCGGGACCCATTGTGGATGCAAGAACGCAACTCTTAATATACTGACCCTTTGCAGCAGCAGGCTTAGCCTTAATAATAGCACCGAGAAGTGTGTCGAAGTTTTCCTGGATCTTCTCTACACCGAAGGATGCCTTGCCGATGGGGCAATGGATAATGTTTGTCTTGTCGAGACGGTATTCGATCTTACCCGCCTTAGCCTCCCTAACAGCACGAGCAACGTCGGGTGTTACCGTACCTGCCTTGGGGTTAGGCATAAGTCCCTTAGGACCGAGAACCTTACCGAGACGACCTACCAGACCCATCATATCGGGGCTTGCGATTACAACGTCGAAATCAAACCAGTTTTCCTTTGTGATCTTTTCAACAAGATCCTCTGCTCCAACATAGTCAGCTCCTGCTTCCTTTGCAGCGTTGACCTTGTCATCTCCCTTTGTAAATACAAGGGTTCTTACAGTCTTACCTGTACCGTTGGGAAGAACGATAGCTCCGCGAACCTGCTGGTCTGCATGACGGGAGTCAACACCGAGGCGAACGTGAACCTCGATAGTCTCATCGAACTTTGCCTTAGAGGTCTGGCATACAAGTGCAACAGCCTCATTAGGATCATAAAGCTTGGATTTTTCAATAAGCTTTGCGCTTTCAGCGTATTTCTTTCCTACTTTTGCCATTTTACTCTACCTCCTCTATTATTCCTCAACAGTAATACCCATGCTGCGTGCTGTACCTGCAACCATGCTCATTGCTGCCTCGAGAGAAGCTGCATTGAGGTCGGGCATCTTTGTCTCTGCGATCTTCTTTACCTGCTCCTTTGTGAGCTGTGCAACCTTTGTCTTGTTGGGAGTTGCAGATGCAGTCTCGATACCGCAAGCCTTCTTGATAAGAACAGGTGCGGGAGGAGTCTTTGTGATAAAGGAGAAAGAACGGTCTGCATATACTGTGATAACTACAGGAATGATAAGACCGATATCGTTCTTTGTTCTTTCATTGAACTCCTTGGTAAATACGGGGATTGCCACACCGTACTGACCGAGAGCGGGACCTACCGGAGGCTGAGGAGTTGCCTTGCCTGCGGGAAGCTGTAACTTAATATAACCAAGTATTTTCTTTGCCATGATTAATTTACCTCCAAACGTGGTACTCTACGGGAGAATTCAAATATTTTTCTCCCTCCCACTTATTTGAGCCGAAGCTCATTGCGATTTTTTATCGGTTTGCCCTTATTTTGCTACCTTGACCATATTTGCGTCAAGCTCAACGGGCATATCGCGACGGCCTCTCTTAACAAGAACCGTCACCTTCTTATTGTCCTCGGAAATTGACTGAACAACACCGTTATAGCCCTCAAAGAGACCGCTTGCAACGAGAACCTCGCTGCCAACGGAGAAGGCAAGTTTTTCTGTGCGCTTTTCTTCGATATTAAGAGCGTCGACCTCTGCCTCTGTAAGAGGTGTGGGTCTTGATCCGGGGCCAACAAAGCCCGTTACGCCCGTAATATTTCTGACAGCGTGCCAGCTTTCCTCGGTCATCGTCATCTTAACCAGAACATAGCTGGGGAATATCTTGACCTCGGTTATTTTTTCGGTGTCACCGTCTTTTTCAACAATCGTTTCAACGGGTATCTTGATATCATATATCAGATGTCCCATTCCTCGATTTTCGATAATCTTTTCAAGGTTAGCCTTAACCTTGTTTTCGTAGCCTGCGTAGGTGTGCGCCACATACCATCTCGGGCCAACGTTCATTTCATTGATATCACTCATCTTACGCTATCCTCAGAAAAGATCTCCGAGAGAAACGATACCCTTTGAGAAGATCAGGTCAAGCGCTCCTATCACGATCGCACATACGATCACGATGATTACGACAACGAACGTATTCTTTCTGACCGTCTTCCAAGGCGTCCAAACGATCTTCTTGCACTCACTTCTAACGTTACGGAAGAATTCTGCAACCTTCGTCTTGTTCTTAATGCAGTAGGCAGCAGCTCCAATAACGATAACGGCAACGATAACGATGCTTACGATATCGCCTGTGGTAAAGCCTTTCTCTTCTTCAGTAACGGTTCCGGTGGTATCTGCAGAACCTGTCTCCGCAGCAGCGTCTGTTTCCTCGGATGTTTCGTCAGAAACTTTCTCGGAATCATCTCCTGTCTCGGGAGCAGCGTCGGCATTCTCTTCTGTGTCAGCAACAGTGCTGTCTGCACCTGCTTCAGCACCATCCTCGGCAGCAGTGCTTGTTTCAGCCTCTGTAACAGCATCTGTTACAGCATCAGCAACTGTTTCGGACTCGGTGGCAAAAGCCATGGGAACCATAAGGAATACAATAGAGAGCGTAAGGAGAGATACAAGGGCAACTTTGATAAAATTCTTTGTAGCCATTTTTTATTCTCCCTTCCTCTTACTTGGATTCTTTGTGAAGAGTGTGCTTACGGCAGAAGCGGCAGAACTTGTTCATTTCAAGTCTGTCAGGATCATTTTTCTTGTTTTTCTTTGTGTCGTAATTTCTCTGCTTGCACTCTGAGCAAACGAGAGTAATCTTAACTCTTGCATCATTAGCCATGATTCGGCACCTCCATATCAAATTTTATTTTCGTCTTGCGACGAAGTGTACCTCCCTCCGGCAGAGCGAACAAGCTTCCCATATGGGATGGCGCTGCTTGTCCGTGTGTTTTTCATTATGCACAACAAAAAAGCCCTCGCACAGAGGTAGAATCATTTTACCACTATTTCGCTCGTCTGTCAATAGTTTTTTTAAATTTTATCACGATTTTTTTGATTTTTTAAAAAATCGGGTATATTTGCGCCTCATTGGGGAAAACTTTTAGCGTAAAAACAAATAAAAACCGGAGGAAAAACCGAATTGAAAAGTTCATATATAAATAAGGAAAGAAAAATTAAAGTCAAAATATTGTTTTCTCTCGCTCTTGCGCTCATAACTGTTTTTACACTTGCAGCAAACGCCTTTGCAGCGATGGGGTTGCCGGGCGATAATGGAGTTGGCATTGCAAACGGCATGGATAAAAGCATTAACAATGACAGAGGAGTACGCATGGGAGAAGGCCTTGACAATAACCTTCCCGAGGGCGGAGTTCCCACTCCAGGCGACACGGTCCACGGTAATCTTGGAGACACAGACGGCGACGGAGTTGTCGAGGACAAGGGTACGGGAGATGGACTTATCGGAGATATCGGTGATATGGGAAGCGAAATCATTAGCGATATTGGTGATGCCGGCAGCGACATCATCAGCGATATCGGAGACGGAATGGGAAATGATACGAAAAACCCCGCCGATTCCGGCATGACCAACGACGAGGGCGGCAGATCGGGAAGTGCGGTTACCATAGTTATTGCAGTTTTGGTTGCGATAGCCGTCATAATTCTAATAATCGTCCTCATTCCCAAAGATAAAAACAAACGCAAATAAAAAATCAAGTACCCAAGATCCGAAGCGACCTTGGGTACTTTTTCTTTAATTCTTATCGAGATTTACACTCCGCAGTCTTTACAAATAACGGCACTCGAATATGTAAGCATAGCACCTTTGGTTTTTTGGTAAAGAATTGGTCAGAGTCAAGAAGCTTGATTCTGACCAATTTTGGCAAATCACCACGATCAAATTTTATTATTTCACGCTTTCGCAGAAGCGTGCAAAGGCTTTCATACCTTCATCGGTACGCTTATAGACGCCTGCGTCCTCAAGGACCTTGACAAAGGTTTTTCCAATCTCCGAATGAAGTATATCCATTATATTTTCTGCGGTAAATTGGTATTTATCCGCAAACGATAGATACCAAGCCTCGTGCTTTGCTGTTCCTTCATCGCTTGAGAGCTTTTCGCCCGAAAGGATCATCGAGGCAACAAGCTCCATTTCATTTTTTAGGCGTGCAGGAAGCACGGCAAGTCCCATCACCTCTATAAGCCCGATATTTTCTTTTTTTATATTATGAAGCTCGGCGTGAGGGTGGAATACTCCCGTTGGATGCTCCGCTGTGGTAATATTATTGCGAAGAACAAGATCAAGCTCATAATCCGCTCCCCTTCTGCGGGCAATGGGCGTGATAGTATTATGAAGCTCTCCGTCGCTTTCCGCAAAAATGAATGAGCTTTCGTCGCTATATCCTCTCCAAGCGCAAAGTATCTTATCCGCAAGGCTTACAAGCCTCTCCTTTTTACTTCCGCAAAGCCTTATTACAGACAAAGGCCATTTTACGATGCCCGCTTTAATGTCTTCAAATCCTGCAAAACCGATTTTGCGATCCACGGGTGCTTTTTCCATGGCAAATTTGAATCTTCCGCCCTGCATATGGTCATGGCTGAGGATAGAACCGCCAACAATCGGCAAGTCTGCATTTGAGCCGATGAAATAATGCGGAAGATAGGTAACGAAATCAAGAAGCTTTGCAAAGACGGAGTGATTTATCGCCATTGGAGTATGCTTTGCGCTTAGCGCAATGCAATGTTCATTATAATAAACATACGGCGAATACTGCAAATACCAATCACATCCGTCTAAGCTGAGAGGTATAAGGCGAAGATTCTGCCTTGCGGGGTGATTTAGTCTGCCCGCATACCCCTCGTTTTCGGGGCAAAGGACACATTTGGGATACTGCGCCTGTGGAAGAAGCTTTGCGGCGATAATTGCTTTAGGGTCCTTTTCGGGCTTTGAAAGATTTATAGATATATCAATTTCTCCATATTCCGATGGCACGGACCAGCGTTGATCCTTCTTAACTCTTCCCTTCCTTATATAATTACTCGTAACGCTGAGGGAATAAAAATAATCCGTAGCCTTTTCGGGGTCTTCCGCATGAAGTTCAAAAAACCTTTTCGCAACATCGCTGGGCCTTGGCATAATAGCTCCCATGAGTTTCGCATCAAAAAGGTCGAAATAATCCACCCCATTGCCCTCTATAAGCCCTTTTTCAAAAGCATATTCACATATTTCAGCCAAAATATCCTCAAGCTCGTCCTCGGGAACACCCTTTTTTGGGGGGATCTCTTTTTCCGTCGGCTCGGTATAATCGTCAAGTTTCAAAAATTCGAGCAACCGGTTCGTTGCCCATTCCCTGTCATTATTTTCAATAACACCATTCTCTTCCGAATAATTTACAAGTCTTTTGATTAGAATATTTATCTTTTCCATTTTCGCTCCCCAATTTAATTTCTCATAAATTATAAGCTAAATAGCAAAAAAATAAACACTTCTTAAAACAAAAAAACAACGGCTCTCGCACCGTACGCTTGCGAGAGCCGTCATCAATTTGGGATTTTAGTACTTATCTCCAATACCTCCAAAAAGATCATCTGCCAGTTCCTCATTATCACTGCTTGTGATGATGTCTTCGACTTGGAGAAGTACAATATCCATTTCGGGAGCGATATAATTCTTCATTTTTAGGATCCTCCTTCTGAAAAATATACTGCGTACAAAAATTTATGATCAAATCCGATGCGCGTTGCAGGGGACATGACGACACTTTTTTGAGTTTCGGATCTGTGGAGTATAAAGCATCAGAGACAGCACTTTTTTCTAAATGCAACGAAAATTTTCACGCTCTTAAAGCTTCGGTTCTAAATGTTTTTTCATTGCTGCAATGTACAACGTCAAAGCACTCAAAATACCTGTTCAAAGCAATCACCCATCATAAAATACAGCATATGTATATTACCACATTTTTTTGAATTTGTCAATATCATTTAATGATTTTTTCAACAAAAAATATCTTTTAAAAAACGATTTTTCCCAACTTTGAGAAAAAATTTACAATTTGTTAACACTCTCCGAGTGAAAGCATCTGCCATATTTTCCTCTCCATCCCATCACAGATACCGCCCGTTTTAATTCTCTATATTCTGAAAAATCACCAAAATTGTAACTGTCAGGACTCAATAATACCGTATTTCAGCTTCATTGAGAGCAACCGCATCACCGATTCTTCTATTCTTTCAATGGTTATTCTGCCGTTTTCCACAGCTTTAAGAAGCGCTGAATACTGTACTTCTATATCAGAGCAGCATAAAAGATCCGCCCCCGCCTCAATGGCGATGACTGCCGCCTCTCCGCTTTCGGTAAACTCCTCGATAGCCCCCATTGAAAGGTCATCCGTAAGTATAACCCCGCCAAAACCGATCTCATTCCTTAAAAGCTCATATATTTTCGGCGAAAGTGAGGCGGGATGTTCACCATCAAGATCGAGAATCACATTATGAGATATCATCACAATAGGAGCTCCCTCTTTTATAGCTGCTATAAAGGGAACAAGGTCGTTTTCTCTCAAATATTCTATACTTCTCCCGTCATATGAGATACCCGTGTGGGTATCCTTATTATTTCCGTAGCCCGGAAAATGCTTAAGGGCGGAAAGAATACCGTTCTTATTCATCCTTTTGACAAGAGACGAGGCATATTCTGCCGTCACGTCCCTGTCCCCGCCGAAAGCACGGTGGAAAATAAAATCATTACCGTCCTCCGAAACATCCGCAACAGGAGCAAGATTAAAATTGAGTCCAAGGGAAAGCAAAACAGAACTTTTTTCATCGCAGTCGGAAAGAACCCGCTGCATACCTCCCTCCGCATAAAGCTCGGCGGGTGATGGGAATTTTTCATCTCTGAACGCCTTATAATTACTAACTCTGCAAACATCTCCGCCTTCCTCGTCAACTGCAGTCAGAAGCGGTATTTCCGCAGATTTCCCATAGGATGAGATTAAGGCTCTGAATTTTTCCGGGGTAGAATTTTTAAAATCCCTTCCGAAAAAAATGATGCCGCCGATGCCTTTTTTCTCTATCAGTTCGATCCCTTCCGCTTCCGTCCTCGGATTTCGAACCAGAAACAGCTGACCTACCTTTTCCCGAAGCGTCATTTTAGATAGAAGCTTTTCCACCTCTTCGTCCGCAGAATAGCAAGCCTCATTTTCCGAGATTTCTTCGCTCACCTCATTCTTTTGAGAGGTGACTTGGGAAAACGCCTCGGTTTTTCGTGTGACGATTGACTCCGATTCTGCAGGAGTTTTTCCACCTTTTACACCGCACGATGAAAGGGAGAGAAGTAATATAAGAAAAAAAATAACCTGTTTTTTCACAATCATTCTCACTTTTTGTTCTATAATACCATTATATCACATTTTTGCCATCTTTACAATAAAAAATCAATGAAAGTTTATAAATTTATTTGCAAAATTTTTCGTCACGAACCCTCTTTCTTTTTTCTGTTTTGCGAAATGATAGCTTTCGTATAAGTGCATGAGCTTGGTTTTCTATATCATACGGCGGTATCTTCATGTTTTTTAAGGTTTTCTGCTAAAAAATAATTTTATACCGTTCCCGTCTTGACAAATCCGGATATGTGTTTTATAATTATTAACAAATCAAGAAAGAAAGAAGGCTTGTATATGGTTTTTGACAAGAAAAAATTATCGCAGAGGATAAACATTCTTACAAGAGGCTCTCTTTTTGCAGCGATAATTTTCGTTATCACCTCATCTCTGAAGCTTCCTACGCACACGGGCTATGTCCATCTCGGTGACGCTGCAGTCTGCATTGCTGCAATTATTTTTCCGCAGCCGCTGTCACTTATTATTGCAGCCCTTGGTGCTTCCCTTGCCGACCTTGCCGCAGGGTATCCCACGTGGATGATTCCCACCGCTCTTATAAAGGGGGCAATGACTCTTGCATTCACCTCAAAGAGTGAAAAGCTCCTTTGCGGGCGCAATATTCTTGCCTTTTTCCTTTCAGTTCTCATAAATGCGGCAGGATATTATCTTGCAGGCTCAATTATCTACGGTAATATGGTCGTTTCTCTTTCCGAGATACCCACAAATCTGCTCCAAGGAACGGTAGGAGCAGTCCTTTGTGCAATTATTTGCGGATTTCTCGATACAAAACCAAAGATAAAAAAATTTTTCAGAGGTAAAAAATGATAATAAAGCTCCTTGCGGTAGGCGATATCGTAGGTCTTGCCACCGTTGATACTTTAAAAAATAAATTGTGGAAGATAAGAGAATTTCTGGGAGTCGACGCCGTTATCGCAAACGGCGAAAATGCTTATGATATAAAAGGCATCGGCGTACAGGAAGCAAAGACTTTGCTTGATAGCGGAGTTGACCTTATTACCACGGGAAATCACGTTTGGGGCAGATGGGATCTTTTTCCCATGCTCGATAGAGATACAAGAATTATCCGTCCCGCAAATTTCCCGTCAACCACCCCAGGCAACGGTCATTCGATAATAGATATCTGCGGTTATCGGTTCCTTTGCATTAACATTCAGGGTACGGTATTTCTCGACCCACTTGAAAATCCCTTTCTTACCGCCGAAAAAATACTTAAAGCTGAAGAAGGAAGATATGATTTTTCTCTGCTGGATTTTCATGCCGAAGCAACCTCGGAAAAGATCGCAATGGCACTGAATTTCGACGGAAGGATAAATATTATATGGGGTACTCACACCCATGTTCAGACAGCAGACGAAAGAATACTCCCAAACGGAACCGGATATATCACGGATCTTGGAATGACAGGCCCCGATACGGGTATTCTCGGCTCTGCTCCCGCCCCCATCATAGAACGCTTTAAAACACACATGCCCCAGCGCTTTTCTGTTGCCGTGGGAGATACCGTTCTCTGCGGTGCTATTTTCTCCCTTGATACCGACAGCGGAAAATGTACGGCAGTAGAGCGCATAAGGCTTGAACTTGGAAAGTAATATGAAGATAAATAAAGAAAAAATAATATACGCTATATCCGTTATTCTTTGCATATCGCTTCTAATAATCGGCTATTTTACCGCAACCCACGGAAAAAGCTATTATGCAGAGCCGGAAGGTGAGATTTACCTGCGCGCAAAGGTGAAAGAGATCATAACAAATATTCCCGTTTACGGAGAGGATGGCACGCTTCTTTCCGAGGACACGGTTTTTGAAGCCTTGATAACGAGCAAAGAAATGAAGGGCGAGAGTGTTACTGTATATCAAAATTACAGCTTATATACTCCTTTCAATCCTAGGACTGTTGAAGTTGGAGACAGCGTTATCATCGCTCGTTTTGATGGCGTCGAAAATTGGAATTTCATAGATTTCGTGCGTTCGGACGCCATAATCGTACTTGTACTCCTTTTTTTTGCTCTCCTCGTCATTTTTGGGAAAAAAAAGGGACTTAAGACCGTTCTTTCTTTGCTTCTCACGGTGCTTTCGGTCGCCTTTGTATTTATGCCTGCGATTCTTACCGGTGGAAATATATATCTATGGGCGGTTGCGGTGTGTATATACATCGTTTTTATGACTCTTATTACAACCGACGGCATAAGCAGGATGAGCCTTGCCGCATCCATTGGCTGTGTTGGAGGTGTTCTTGCTTCGCTTCTGCTCACCTTTATAACCGACGCCTTTATAAATATCTCGGGAAATGCTGATCCTCATTCTATCTATCTTCTCTATATAGGAGAGGGGCTTGATCTGCGGGCGCTCATATATGCCTCGATAATAATCGGCTCTGTGGGTGCCGTTATGGATGTTGCGGTAGATATTGCCGCATCCCTTAAGGAGATTGCTGCAAAGATCGAAAAGCCCACAAAGCACGAGCTTTTCCGCTCCGGAATAAATATCGGCAGAGATGTTATCGGCACTATGTCAAACACCTTGGTGCTTGCCTATATCGGCGGCTCAATGTGCTCTCTTTTGCTTTATTTCTATAATAATTTCGCAAATGCAGTTTATCTTTTCAATATTGAAATAATAATTGTCGAGCTTATGCAAATCCTTGTGGGAAGCATTGGGATTTTGCTCACTCTCCCGCTTACGGCATTTGTTTCCGCAGTGATATATACCTCAAAAAGCTCAAAAAAGAAGCGTCACGTCACAGACGGCTTTTCCGATATGCTTGAAGAAGCAGGAGATTTTGAATTTCATGACAAATCGGAGTCTCAAAATAAGGTGACAGACGATGAGGATTGATCTTAGTGCGGCTCTGATTTTCAGCGATAGAGAATATTCGGAAATGCTGATATATGAGCTGATGTCCTGTGGCTTTAAGATAGCAAAAAATGAAAACGACGCAGACATTATTCTGACGGAAGAAGAATTTTTGCCATACATAAAGAATGAAAAAACCGTTATAGTTTTTATGCGGTACGGGGTTGAAGATCCCGAAAGAGACGGAAAAACATTTGTCTTCCCCTATATTTTTTCTTCCTCCGACCTCAGGAAAAAGCTAAAAGATCTTTTTGCCGAGCTTGTTTATCTCCCATCTAAAGAGACGACGGCTTTTGCAGGTGATAAGATCGAAATTCTCGCTCTTCCCGATAAAAAAACTGCGCTGGTTGCAGGCGAGATCGTTATGCTCAGCTCTACCGAATGGAAAATGCTCTATCTCCTTACCCGTGCCGCAGAAAAAGGCAGAGAAGTGAGCCGAGAGGAGCTTAGTAAAGCCATCGGGCATGACAGCGAAAAAGGCGGAAACATAGTTGATGTTTATATTTGCCGTTTGAGAAAAAAGATCGAATTTCCCATCGGAAGAAGGCTCATTTTCACCGTCAGAGGCTTGGGATATTCACTTATAAAAGAAGGAAAGGACGAAGACAATGAAAAACGAATATGAGATAAAAATAAGAATGAACGAAGATATGATGAAAAAATTTATTTTCGTTTCGGAAAAGGAAGGAAGAACGCCAAACAACCAATTTCTTTTCATGCTTCGTAACAACATTGCTTATTACGAAAAAACAAAAGGAAAGATCAAGCCCGCCGACCTTTCGGGCATTGATCTTTCAGAATACGAAGAACGCATTTGATTTTTGAAAGGATCTTTTATTATGAGCAACATTTTCTTAGCAACGTTCTTTATTGGTATGATAGTACTTTTTGTAGTGCTTGCCATATCAGTTACGATTTATGCTTTATATTCCATTGGCCTTTACAAAATGGCTAAAAAGCTCAGTCTGCCCTCTCCTTGGATGGCATTTGTTCCGATCGCTTCAAGTTATCTTCTCGGTCTTATGGCAGAAACGCCCTCGTTTGGCAAAAAGACCTTGAAATATTCTTATATACTCTTGATCCTTCAAGCGGTAAATTTTGTCGTCTCCATACTGTATTCCCTACTCACATCTCTTTATATGTTCCATAATTTCGGCGGAATCCTTATCCTTGTCTATCTGATATATTTTGGTACAATAATCGCAACGAATGTTTTCAACTATATTGCACTTTACAGACTTTTCAATATATTTTCGCCCCAAAATGCCGTGAACTTCACAGTTCTTTCGATATTATTTTCCATTTCAACGCCCTTTATAGTATTCTCTATAAGAAACAACGAACCTAAGATATGTTATGGTCCTGCAGATTTTTTCCATGGAAACGGTCGTTGGTCCAATGACCTGATAAAGAGTCCGCAAGGCTATAATCCATATGAGCCTCAAAGCAATTCCGGCTTCAACGATCAGCAAGAAAACGTTCCCGTTGAAAGCACACCTGTTGAAAACGAGAATACAGAAGGAACTCCCACGGTCGAAAACGACGACCAATCCAACAATAACGAATTTTAAAAGTTTTTCATCCATAACAAAATCCAAGTTCAAGCTGAACTTGGATTTTTCTATTAAAGGAAACTATGTAACTTACGAAAATTCTCTTTATTTTTTCGGTATACTTGCCGAAAACACCCTCTTAAACATCGCAAATAAAGAGCAACGAACCCTTTGCGGTTTAATTAGCGATTTACGCCCACAAAAAGCTTGATTTTTTTCTTTTTTATGTCGAAAATTGTTTATCGGAATATACTTTAAACAAGGAGGTGTTTTAAAATGAAATATGATCTGTGCCATGCCGCAAAGGATTTTATCCGAGAAGCACAGCTTATGATAGATTCTCTTATCTATTCGGGGACGAGAGCACTCGAAAATCAAGCTCTCTGCTCAGTTTTTGAGCATTTTTGTGCGATGATGACTCCACTTCTCAAAACAGGCGAGGAAATGTCCAAAAGCCTTTTGTATTTTTCTTCCTACGAGCCGCTTATCGTCATCGCCGAGGAAGCCGAGGCAGAGCTTTTTTCTGCCCGCAAAAGCCTTGAAGAAGCAAAAAAGAATTATAATGCCCCTTGCCCGCAGAAGGAGAATGAGAGTTTTCTGAAAAAATCGAAAAATATTTTTGAGAGGCTTTGGGATGACCTTATTTCCTCCGACATCAGCGAGCGCCTTTGCTGTGATTATCTCCGCTATATGATCTGCATCCTCGAGGGTACTGTGAGGCTTTGCGGATGCGCCTCAGAATATGAAGAACGTGACGAAATACTAGCTCTCGAAAGGGATTTGGAAAGCAGCGGGCGGGAGCTTATGCACTCTATGAACAGTCTGCTTTCCCTTATAAAATAAGGAGCTTTACATCAATTTTGAAAGACAAGGCTCGATTATAAGCCCATCACGGATGGGTGTCGCATATCCCTGAGAAAAAGTGATGGCATATGCGGTAAAATTGCAGGCATAGTCAAGAGATTTTTCAAAATCATCACCTGCAAGCAGCTTGCCCAAAAGAATAGATGCAAAAAGGTCGCCTGTGCCGGGATACGAGCGAGACATAAGGGCTGTGCTGTGAAAATACGGCACGGCCTTTTTCTCCTCTACGGAAGCAGTGAGAACGCTTTTTTCGCCCCCATCCTCGCAAACGATGCCGCTTACCACGGTTTTTTTGCATCCGAATTTTTCCGAAAGCCTTTTAAGCAGATTTTCTGCCATTTCTTTTCCTTCATCAAACGAAAGCGTTTGACAGGGATATTTTTCTCCCGTCAAAAAGCAAGCCTCTGTGAGATTTGGCGTTATCAGGTCTGCGCCGTAGCAAAGACTGCTCATCCCTTTCATAAGAGTTCTGTCATATGTAGAATAAAGCTCTCCGTCGTCACCCATAACGGGGTCAACGGCAACAAAAGCCGAAGAACCGTCATTTTTGACCGAAAAATCACGAATAAAGCCTTTGAGTATTTCAATTTGCTCCGAGCTTCCCAAAAACCCGCTGTATATAGCATCGAAATCGGTGCCGATGGACTTCCAATGGCTTACTATCTCGCCCATATGATGGGTGAGGTCGGAAAAAAACATATTTCTGAAGCCCCCCGTATGGGTTGAAAGCAACGCAGTGGGTAGCGGCACACACTGGTGTCCCATTGCGGAAAGAACGGGAATTATTATGGTCAGCGCACATCTTCCAAGACAGGAAACATCATGGATCGCCGCTATCCTATTTATTCGCTTTTTCAAGCTTCCATCCGAGCCGAAGGACGGATGATCATTATATCTATCCATTTATATCTCCCAAAAATTATTTTTTACCGAGTCTCATAAATCCCCCGAAAAGGGAGCAAACAAGGAATGAAACGGCATTGAAAGCCACTATTGCCGCACCCGTTGGAAGTTCCCACAGACAGGAAGAGCATATACCAAGTGAAGCGGAAATGACCGCAAGAACTGCGGAAAAGATACATACCGCCTTAAATCCTCTGAAAACGCGCATAGCCCCAAGAGCAGGAAAGATAATAAGGGCAGATATCAGCATCGCACCAATGACTCTCATTCCAATGGTGATTGTAATGGCGGTGACAACCGCCGTCACCGTTTTATAAATCTCCGTGCGAAGCCCCGCCGATCTTGCAAAATCCTCATAAAAGGTAAATACAAAGATGCGGTTGAAAAAGAAAATGAAAAAGAGCAAAACAAAGACCGAAAGTACGATAGCGAGAATGATGTCCCCTCTCTCCATTGCAGTCAGCGAGCCAAACATATAGGAATTGACATCCGAATTCATGCCCGTGGTAAGGGAAATTGCTATAACTCCAAGTGCCACCGATGCGCTGGATATCATGGCAATGGCGGCATCTCCCCCTATACGGCTGTTTTCGCTTATGCGCAGGAGCAAAATTGCGGAAACCACCACAACGGGCAATGAAAATTCAAGAGGCGCTGCCCCAAACACCGTCGATACAGCCAATGCACCAAAAGCAACATGGGAAAGTCCGTCCCCTATCATAGAGCAGCGGCGAAGCACAAGGGTCACACCAAGAAGTGACGCACAAAGGGACACGAGAACTCCCACCACAAAGGCAAATATTACGAATTTATATGAAAAATACTCCCCAAGTGACACGAAAATATCATTCATCCTCTTCACCTCCCGTAAGCACACTGAGAGAGGATGAAGAAAAATATTCCTCCTTTGTGCCAAAAAATCTGACGGACTTATCAAGGTGCAGTATCTTGTTTGCGTATTTTAAAGACTGACCGATATCGTGGGAGACCATGATAACTGTCATTCCGTCATTTTTATTGAGATGGGAAATGAGAGAATAAAGTTCCTTTGCGGCAATTGGGTCAAGTCCCGTCACAGGCTCGTCAAGAAGGAGCATTTTTTCTGCCGCACAAAGAGCTCTTGCAAGAATGACCCTCTGTTTTTGTCCACCCGAAAGATCAGAAAATGAACTTTCCGAAATCTCCGAAATGCCCATTTTTTCCATGGCCTCCGAGGCTCTTTTTTTGTCTGAGGCAGTATAAAAGGGATGAAATCCGCCTTTGCCGAGACAGCCCGATATGACTATCTCCCGCACCTTTGCGGGAAAATTCTTCTGAAAATCCGTTTGTTGGGGAAGATAACCGATTTTTCTTCCGGAAATGCCCTCGCCAAAAAGAATCTCTCCTCCCGAGGGCTTTTTAAGAGAGATTAGAGCCTTTATGAGAGTGCTTTTTCCCGAGCCGTTTTCTCCGACGATGCAAAGATAATCGCCCGCAGAGACAGAAAAATTCACATCGGAAAGCACCGTTTTTCCGTCATAAGAGAGAGAAACCCCTCTGCATTCTATCTGATGCTGTGTTTTGTTTTTCAAAATATTTGTCCTATTCTTTTTTTATTTGTATGCACCACGAAGGGCTGCGATATTTTTTCTCATAATTTCTATATAGCCGTTTCCCTCGTCTATATCATTCCCCGAGGCTGTATGGCAGGAATAGAGACGGGAAACGGATGCTCCCACCTCGCCCGCTATGCTCTTTGCCATTTTTTCGCTTGAAAACTCCACTGAAAACACCGTTTTTGCACCGTTTTCTCTTGCAATTTCGATAATAGCCGCCATTTCTGCCATCGAAGTCTCTGTATGTGACGAGCAGCCCCTGAATGGAGATGCAAACTCAAGCCCATAGTCGTTTGCCAAATACAAAAAGGGAAATCTGTCGCCGACGATGATCGGTCTTTTGCCTATCTCCGCAGCAACGGTGGTAAGCTCTTCGTCAAGCTGTGAAAGACAATCAAGATAATTCTCGGCATTTTGTCTGTATATTTTGGCGTTTTCTCCGTCAATCTCGCAGAGTGCTTCGCAAATAACCTTTACAATCTCGATTGCGTTTTTGGGCGACGTCCAAACATGCTCGTCATGTTGGTGTACATGATCCTCGCTATCATCATGCTCATGACCGCTGTCGCTTTCAAGAAGCGGAACGGTATCAATCAGCGCAATGATCTTTGTTTTTTCGGTTAGGGTGCTTTTTATTATCTTTTCAGCCCAAGCCTCGCTCTCGCCACCGACCCATATAAAAATGTCGCTTTTTGCCGCCGCTATCATGTCGGCGGGAGTTGGGTCATAGGAATGAGCATCGCTTCCGGCGTGAATGAGCATCCTTATATCGGCAGACGTTCCCTCGGTAAGCTTTTTTGCAAAATCGTATTGGGGGAAAACAGTCGTCACTATGCATATGCCGTCCTTTTCCCCATCATCCTTAACCTCGGCACAACAGGCAAGGGAAAAGGAGAGGAAAAGAAGCAGCAGCAACACCGTTATTTTTCTAATCATATTTATTTTGATCCTTTTCTGCAGTTTTCGCACTGACCGCAAAGCATTGAACTGCCACTGTCGATCTTAAAGCCGTGGATGTCAAGGACATGAGCAAGCATTTCATGGCTTCGGTCACATTCAAGGTGGTAAATTATACCGCATGAGGTGCATTTCATATGGAGATGATGCTCACAGTCTCCCTTTCCCACAAGCTGATAAAGGGTAAAAGAATCGGTGCCGTCTCTGTATTTGCGAAGGACTCCGTCACTTGTCAGATTTGAAAGCAGACGATAAACGGTGCTTTTGCCCGGAGCCTTCGAGAGCAAAGATGATATTTTATCAAAAACGCCGTCTGCTGTGAACAGTCTGTCGGGGTTTGAAGTAAAAAATGCCACTATCGCTTCCCGTGCGGCAGTATTGTATCTTCCGTTTGCCATTTTGAACCTCCAAAATGAGAATGGTTCTCATATTGTATCATATCTTCTTCCGTTTGTCAACAGTTTTTATATAACTATTGACAATATGGAAGGAAACTGATAAAATATTAGGAGAAGATAAAGGGAAAGGAAAAAAATATGACAAATTTACTTAGAAAAACACTTATTATGTTGCTCGCTCTTGCAATTACATTTTGTTTTGCTTCCTGTGGCGAGGAGAATGATAATGATACAGATACAGACACGGATACTGTTGCCATCACGTACGAAACAGAGGATGAGGCAAACTGGTCCCCCATCTGGAGACCGTAAAAAAGAAGGGCTGACCATGCGGTCAGCCCTTCTTTTTTAGCCCCTTTAAAAAGGCTTTTTTTGTTGCTTACACCATATTTTCATTATAAGCCTGTGGGGAAGAAGCTTTGTAAAAAACACCTGAGCTCTTACGGGGAAACCACATATAGAAAGATCCTTACCTTTTTTCATATCGCGGAGAGCACGCACGACCACTTCGTCTGCCTCATAATATCTGTTATAATAAACGATGGTGTCATCGGTTACCGCATGGTCGAAAAATTCGGTCTTTACCCATCCCGGTGAGACTGCCATTACCTTTATGCCCTTTGTTACAAGTTCAACATTTAGGGCTCTAGAAAAACTAAGGACAAAAGCCTTCGTAGCACCGTAAACGTTTATATAAGGAACGGGCTGGAAGGATGAAAGAGAGTCTATCTCATATATCTGAGACCCCTTTGCCATATAGGGGATAGTCTCATATGTAAAAGCAACAAGAGCCTTCACATTGAGGTCGACCATGCTGAGCTGTGTGTCAAGAGGCATTTCTGTAAATCTGCCGAATCTGCCAAATCCAGCTCCGCAAACGAGAACATCAACCTGAGGCTTTTCCTGCTCAAGAAGTTTCTTATATTCAAGATAAGATTCGGGTTTAAGAAGATCAAGGGAAATGCATTTTGCTTCCGTCTTAAGCTCCTTTGCAAGTTCTTCGAGCCTGTCAAGACGGCGGGCGATAAGCCATATCTCATCAAAATTTCCCTGTGCATCAAGCTTCTGTGCAAAGCTGCGTCCCATTCCCGAGGATGCTCCTGTGATTACTGCGATTCTTTTCATTATGCCGAAAAATCCTTTCATTACAAAATACAGTATAATTTTACATTTAAAAAGTCATTCTGTCAATAATAAATGAATTTTTTCCTGACGAAACAAAAAATTTACAAATAAATCATCAAATATACTTTTGTTTGCAACAAAAGAACGATATAATGTGGTGTGCAAAACCATATAAAGGAGTTTTTTCGACATGAACAGCAAAAAAAACATTGAGATTCCAAAATATACCAAAGGTGAAGAAATATTCAATATGTCAAGCCATATCGTCGGCGGCGGATTCGGAGTTGTGGTAACAGTGCTTTGCGTCGTCTTTGCGGCTCTTCATAAAAATGTCTGGGGCGTTGTGGGAAGCAGTATTTATGGAGCTATGATGATAGTGCTTTATACCATGTCAAGCATATATCACGGTCTGCGCCCGTCCCTTGTTGCAAAAAAGGTCTTCCGTGTTATCGACCACTGCTCTATCTATCTTCTCATTGCGGGAACATACACCCCCATCCTGCTCTGCTCTATAAGAGAAGCATCCCCCGTTTCCGCATGGGTGATATTCGGAGTAGTATGGGGAATGGCGGCACTGGGAATAACCCTTACCGCCATCGACCTTGAAAAGCACAAGGTCTTCGCCATGATCTGCTATCTGGTTATGGGCTGGTGCATTGTTTTTTCATGGAAAACCGCAAGTGCCGCCATCGGAAGGCCCGGAACCGCTTTTCTGCTTCTCGGAGGAATAGCTTATACGATAGGTGCGGTAATTTACGGTATTGGCAGTAAACTGAGATATATGCACTCGGTCTTTCATATATTCTGCGTTATCGGCTCGCTTCTTCAGTTCTTCTGCATATTTTTCTATGTGATATAATTCATAGATTCCTATTGCAAAAGTCTCCCAAATGTGATAGAATAGAGTATATTTATAAATAATTGCAGAGAGATAAAATGAAGATAGAAAAGCAGAGAAATGAAGATTTTTATCCCGAGGAAGAGAACGAGGCAATGCCGCCCGACCTTTTGGACGACACTATAACCACCGTTTGCTTCACGGGACACAGAAAAATACCCCAAAATGTCTCAGGCATGCTCCGCGAGCTTCTTGCAGAGATACTTGATTCCCTTTATGACAGAGGTGCCAGAATATTCAAAGCAGGCGGTGCTATCGGCTTTGACACTATGGCGGCGCAAGCGGTAATAGATTTGAGAAATCGCAGAAACGACCGCTCTGTAAAGCTTCAGCTTTGCCTTGCTGCACCCGATCAGGCAAAAAGCTTCAGCAGATATGATGGGCTAATTTACAAAATGATTGTTGAAAATGCAGACAGCATTTTATATGAAAGTGCGTCTGCAAGCTCCGCAAGCTATTTTGCCAGAAACCGAAGGCTTGTGGAGGGCAGTGACGTTTGTGTTGCATACTGCACAAAGCAAAGCGGCGGCACATATTATACATGCACGAAAGCACTTATGAGCGGTGTGGAATTTATAAATCTTGCGGATTTCATTGAATACAAATATGATTAAGTAGAAAAACAGAAACAAGATTGATATCGGAAATGTAAAAACAAAATCTTGAAAAATCAAACAAAATAAAAAGGGGCTGAATTATGATTCAGCCCCGATCTGTTTCATGCTCTTTTTAAAGTGCTTTTTTTATAAACAAAACTCCCAAAGTGTTTCTACCGCAATGAGATGAAATGGTACATCCCGCTCTGGTAATATGTACGTTTGCTTCGGGCATACATTCCTTTGTAACTCTTACACATTCTGAAACGATCTCTTTATCACAGCCTGCATGAGTAACAAAAACATGATCCTTTTCTATTCCCGAGCCATCTCCTATGCGCTCTCTTATATATTTATCCAGAACAGCCGAGAATTTTCCTCTGTATTTTTTGCCGACCGACATTTTTCCGCCGTCAACAACGATGCAGGGCTTAAGTTGAAGCAAATTTGCTCCAAATGCTGCAATTGCAGAGCATCGCCCACCCTTATGAAGAAATTCAAGATCGTCAATGATAAACGATGCATCAATTCTCGGGATGATTTCATTACAGGAAGCAACAATATCCTCCGCATCCATTCCATTCTCTGCCATTTCTGCGGCTCTTATAAGAAGAAGACCGCCACCCGTTGAAAGATTGCGCGTGTCAACCGTATAAACTCCCTCAAAGCTCTCTGCAGCAATGCGTGCATTTGCGTAAGTAGAGGACATTTCTCCGCTTATAGTAAAGAAAATGATCTTTCTGCCTTCTGCACAGTTTTCTCTGAAAAAATTTTCAAAATCCGATGCGTTTATCGCTGCGGTTTTGGGAAGCTCTCCGGTCCTTTCATAATGAGAATATATAGCCTCAGTGTCAATATCAACGCCGTCTTTATAATACTTATCGCCAAGATTTACCCCCATTGGAAGTATCTTAATATCGTATCTTTCAATAAGCTCTGGGCTAAGATCCGTTGTGCTGTCACTTGCGATCAATATTTTTTCGCTCATTTCACTATCTCCCATTGAAGTATTTTGTGTTATTATACCATTCAATTCTAAACTCAAGTTAAACTTTTGATAATTTTTCGCCGATCTGCGCTTCAAAGAGCAAATTTTCGGGAAAAAAACGCCTATTTATCATCCAAAAAAGCAAGGTCGGAAAACCGACCTTGCCCTCTGCTTTGTATTAGAAAGCGTTTAAATATTATAGACCCATCCGTAGGTGTCCTCTTTTTTTCCCCATTGGATTCCCGTGAGAGTATCATAAAGCTTTGATGTTACCTCGCCGATCCTACCGCCGTTTACGATATATTCGGTATCCTCATAGCAAAGTGTTCCAATGGGAGAAACAACAGCCGCCGTTCCGCAGCCCCAAGCCTCCTCCAGCTTGCCCGTCCTCATAGAGTCAACAAGCTCGTGAATGGAAAGGAGTCTTTCCTCGACCTCATAACCCATGTCACGAAGAACCTCTATGCAGCTCTTTCTTGTAATTCCGGGAAGTATAGAGCCTGTGAGTGCGGGCGTTACCACCTTGCCGTCGATCTTGAACATAACATTCATTGCGCCCACTTCTTCGATATACTTTCTCTCAACACCGTCAAGCCAAAGCACCTGAGTATAGCCCTTCTTTGCGGCTCTTTCTCCTGCTCTTGTGGATGCGGCATAGTTACCGCCGCATTTTGCAAATCCCGTTCCGCCTTTTACCGCTCTTACATCTTCGCTCTCGATCATTATTTTAACGGGATTGATCCCCTCCGCATAATAGCTGCCGCTGGGAGATGCAATTATCATAAACGTTGCACGTTTTACCCCGTGAACGCCCAGATGCTCGTCGTTTCCAAACATAAAAGGACGCAGATATAAAGACGTTCCAAAAGATTTCGGCACCCATTTTTCCTCAAGCTTTACGAAAGCCGTAAGTGCCTCAAGAAAATCATCCTCATCAAGAAGGGGCAGACACATACGCTCGGCAGAGGTATTCATTCTCTTTATATTTTCCATGGGACGGAAAAGGCGAACGCTCCCATCCTCAGATCTGTATGCCTTAAGTCCTTCAAATATCTCCGCTCCGTAATGAAGTACGGTTGAAGCAGGGTGCAGGGAGAGATTTCCAAAGGGAACTATTCTTGCATCATGCCATCCCTTGCCCTCTTCATAGTCCATTATAAACATATGGTCAGAAAAGATCTTGCCAAAGCCAAGCTCGTTTTCTGGAGGACAAACTCTCGGTGAAGTTGTTTTTGTAATTTTGATTTTCATAAAAATTATAACCGACCTTTCCAGGATAATTATCACTTTAGTATGATAAAATATTATAATACTCATTTAACTTCAAGTCAAGAGATTTTTTATCATTTTTGCAAAAAAACGCAAAAAAACGCATTTGAAAGTAATTTTTCTTAGCAAATGGCAAAAACTCTTGACAGCGTTGGTATACTTGTGGTAATATTTAAGTAGATATGATCGTCTTATATATAAAGACTTTTATAAAGACTTTAAAATGCAATTTAACTAAAGAACTCGGAGAAAAAGGATGATTAAAAAGGGACTGCTCTGCCTTGGCGGATCGCTCCCTTTCGTAAAAGAAAATGTCCATGCGTAAAGACGAAGCAACGAAAATTTTTGCTGAAGCTTTTTCAAAATCTTGTGAGAGACCGAAAGGTCGGTCAAAACTCCCCCTTGCACTCGTATGTGCACTATAAAAAATCACGAGGATCAAAATATGAAAATTCTTATGACCCTTATGGGGCTTGACATCGGCGGTGCAGAAACCCACGTGCTGGAGCTTTCAAGAGCCCTTCACGAAATGGGAAACGATGTCACCGTTTCTTCAAGAGGCGGTGTTTACGTAAAGGACCTTGAAGAATCAGGTATTCATCACGTAAAGCTTCCTCTCCACACCAAAAACCCATTTTCGGTGATCAAAAGTTATTTTGGGCTTAAAAAACTCATAAAAAAAGAAAAATTCGATATCGTTCATGCCCATGCTAGGATACCCGCCTTTATATGCGGACTTCTTCATCGCTCGCTGCATTTCAGATATGTTTGCTCCGCACACTGGGTCTTTGAGGTCAACGCTCTCTGGAAAAAGATCACCGATTGGGGCGAAAAGACCGTTGCGGTAAGCGAGGATATCAAGCAGTATGTTATTGATAATTACGGAGTTTTCCCCGATAATATTTCGGTTACGATAAACGGAGTCGATATGAAGAAATTTTCAAAGGATATCGACACCTCGTCTCTTGCAAAAGAACTTTCTCTTCCCGAAAAAAGAAAAACTCTCGTCTATGTCAGCCGAATGGATACCGATAGAAGTGCTGCGGCAAGGATGCTCTGCGAGATAGCCCCCACACTCAAGAGAAATTATGGCGATCTTCAAATGGTCATAGTTGGCGGCGGCGACGACTTTGATTATGTAAACAGTCTTGCTGCAAAGGCAAACGGCGTGATAGGCGAAAAGTTCGTCCACATGACGGGAGCAAGAACAGACATCAACCGCTTTATTGCTCTCGGAGACATTTTTGTGGGCGTTTCAAGAGCCGTCCTTGAAGCCATGAGTGCTTCAAAACCCGTGGTCATAGCGGGAAACGAGGGCTATATTGGTCTTTTGGACAAGGAAAATATGGAAATTGCGGTTGCAACGAATTTCTGCTGTCGAGGCTGTGAGCAGACCTCTCCTGAGCTTCTTCTTCGTGATGTTTCGGCACTTCTTGACCTTGATGCGAACAAAATTACAGCCATAGGTGAAAAAAACCGCCACATAATAAAGGAAAGCTATTCGGCAGAGAGAATGGCCAAGGATTGCCTTGCCGTTTATCACTCCCTTTACCCCTATGATTACAAAAAGCACGGCGACATCGTCTTTTCAGGATATTACGGCTTCGGAAATATGGGCGATGATTCGCTTCTTTGCTCAATAGTTGAAAATCTGCGTGCTATTGACAGGGGCGTTCGCATTACGGCACTTACCAAAAGTCCGCAAAAAATGCAGAGAAAATACGGCGTCAAATGCGTTGGAAGATTCAATGTTTTCGCCGTTGTTCACGCCCTTCGCCATGCTAAGCTCCTTATCAGCGGCGGCGGCTCACTCTTTCAGAATAACACCAGCACGAAAAGCCTTGAGTATTACGTTCAGATAGTCAAACTTGCAAAGAAAATGGGCTTACCCTGCATGGTCTATGCCAACGGAATCGGCCCTTTATATGGAAAGAGAAGCTACGAAAAGGTGAAAAGAGTCCTTGGAGAAGTGGATTTTATTAGCCTTAGGGAACCGTCTTCCTATGAATTTTTAGAGGAGATCGGTCTTGATAAAGATGTTCTCGGAAAAATCAGAATCTCCGCAGACCCGGCTCTCACCCTTTCTCCATGCAGTGATGCAAGAAGTAATTATATTCTTGAAAAAGCCGGAATCTCGGATCCAGCTCGCTTCTTTACAGTATCACTTCGCGAGTGGCATGACCTTAAAACAAACGAGAAGGGACTTCGTAGAGACGAATTTATATCTTGCATGGCAGATGCCGTGGCAAAAATCTGCATTTCTCTTGACAAGACTCCCGTGTTTATACCCGTTCAAAAAAACTTTGATGACGATATATGTCTTGAAGTAAAAGCCCTTGCGGAAAAAGCTATAGGCAGAGAATGTCCTTTCCTTCGCAGTCTTTCCGCACGGGAGGTCATCGGGATTGTGGGTAAAATGTCCTTCGTTCTCGGCATGAGACTTCATATGCTTATCTATGCCAGTGCTGCGGCTGTACCCGTCATCGGTGTCTCTTATGACCCCAAGGTGGATGCTTTTCTTGAATATGCTCATCAGATGCCCTCGTTTGATGCCTCAAGACCGGATCCTATTGAGATCCTTTCTCTTGCTAAAAAAATATGCGAGGAAAGAGATGTACTTTGCCAACGAATAGAAAAAAGGGCTGATGTCCTTCGGGCTCTTTCTTCACTGGATTCGGAGAGCGCACTGGGGCTAATAAGCAAGGAAAATGAATAAAAACGCTTGTTTTTCGTCAATAGACCTTGAAAAGCCGAAAAACCAGAGGCGAGATGAAGTCTTTTGTATTGAAAACGGAGTTGGCGGGATCCATCAGGTGCTATAATCAAGGATTATCGCCTGCGTTCTCCCATTTCCCAATCAAACGCAAGAGATTTAAAGAAAGTGAAAATTTAAAAAGGAGGAAGTCCGATGAGGAATGAGCTGAAAACACCCGTAACAAAGCTACAAAGCGTTGGCAAGGTTCGTACCGAGGCTCTGGCAAGGCTGGGAGCGGAAAGCATTAGCGATCTTATCGGGCTTTATCCCCGTACCTATGAAAACAGAGGCAATATAAAGCTGCTTTGCGACACGGTTAACGGCGAAAAGTCTGCCCTTTGCCTGACTGTTGCTACACTTCCGAAAAAAGCACTTATAAAGCGAGGAATGTCTCTACTCAAATTCCGCGCCTATGATGAAAGCGGGACGGCAGAGATAATATATTTCAATCAGGATTTTCTTGCAGAAAAATTTCATCTTGGCGAAACATTCCGCTTTTACGGCAGAATTGAAAGAAAAAAAATGCCCTCGGGAAAGGACGTTTTTTCTCTTTCAAGCCCCGTTGCCGAGCCAATAAAGGAAAGCGTAAGTGAGCTTGCCCCCCTTGTGCCGCTTTATCCGCTCTCACCGCCTCTCAATCAGAATCTTATGCGAAAGCTGATATCAGAGGCTCTTACATATCTTCGGGGCGATGCGGCAGCCGACTTTATTCCCGAGGAAATAAGGATGAGAAACGGACTTGCAAACCGTGCCTTTGCTTTGAGGACCATTCATGCTCCCCTTTCCATATGCGAGCTTGAAGCGGCGAAAAAAAGACTGATCTTTGAGGAGCTTTTTCTCTTTTCCCTTGGCACCGCCTTTGCAGGAAAGAGCTGCAGACCCACCTCGGGTGCGTCGATTTGCACCGAAAACGACATAAGCGAGTTGACCTCATCCCTTCCTTATGCTCTGACGGAAGCACAAAAGCGCGTCATACGGGAGATAAAGACTGATCTTGCATCAGGCACTCCTATGAGTCGTCTTGTTTGCGGAGACGTCGGCTGTGGAAAAACTATCGTTGCAGCCGCTGCAATGCTCATTGCCGTCAGAAGCGGCAAGCAAGCTGCTCTGATGGCTCCAACAGAAATACTTGCAACACAGCACTATAACGACCTTGAGGGTATATTTTCTTCTTTGGGAATAAAAACCGCTCTTCTCTGCGGCTCAACACCAAAGACGGAAAAGCGCAGAATATATGAAGCACTCGCCGAAAGCGATCCCGAAAAAAGGCTCGATATCGTCATCGGTACTCACGCTCTTATAAGTGATGAGGTAAAGTTTTCGTCACTTGGGCTTGTCGTAAACGACGAACAACATAAGTTCGGCGTTAGACAGCGCAGTGCTCTTGGGGAAAAAGGTAAAAACGTGCATATGCTCGTCATGAGCGCAACTCCTATTCCCCGCTCACTTGCGCTTACCCTTTACGGAGATCTTGACCTATCCGTAATTGACGAAATGCCCCCGGGCAGACAAAGGGTCGATACATTTGCGGTTGACGAGGGGTACAGAGAAAGACTTATTGCTTTTATAAGAAAGCTTACAGGCGAGGGAGGACAGGTTTATGTAGTCTGCCCTGCAGTTGAAGAAAAAGAGAGCGGGGAAGATGACGCCCCCGACGAGGGCGATATATCAATGTCCGATATTTCAACGGGCAGTTCTTTCTCTCTTTATCTTGAAGAAAAAAACAATCAGCCACCCCTTAAAAGTGCCGTAAAATACGCACAGGATATGAAGGAAAGCTTTCCCGACAGAAAAATTGCCTTTGTTCACGGAAAAATGAAGGCGGCGGAAAAGGATACGGTTATGAAATCATTTGCCGCAGGCGAAATTGATATTCTCGTTTCCACAACCGTTATCGAGGTGGGAGTAAATGTTCCAAACGCCTGCCTTATGATCGTTGAAAATGCCGAGCGTTTCGGGCTTTCACAGCTTCATCAGCTGAGAGGACGAGTTGGAAGAGGAAGCAGAAAGAGCTATTGTGTTCTCGTTTCGGATAGCAAAAGAGAGAGAGCAAGAGAGCGTCTTGAAACCATGAAAAACACCTACGACGGCTTTAAAATCGCCGAGAAGGACCTCAGTATGCGAGGTCCGGGCGATTTTGTGGGAAGCAATACGGGAACTGTAAGGCAGAGCGGCGTACTCCGCTTCAGGATTGCGGATATGCTCCTTGACGGTGAACTTTTCAGTGCCGCTATGGCAGAGGCAAGAAGTTTGCTTGAGGATGACCCTACTCTTGAGGCGCATAGCGAGCTTCTTTACGAGATAAACGACCTTTTTAATATAGGAACGAATCATTAGAAAGTTTTTTTAATAGGGATTTATATCTAAAAAATAAAGGTGCTGAACCGAAAATTCGGTTCAGCACCTTTATTCATGAATCCCAAAGCGGCAAATAACATCCTTGGTTCAAATCACAAAAAATCATCTTGAGCCTTTGGGTGATAAGGTTTATTTTTTCAGAATCTTTCAATATTTTCAGCCGAAAAAGCTATATATTTTAATTTTGCAATGGCTTCAAGACAGCGGTTTTTCGTTCCATATCCCTCACCCTCTGCAATTATACTTCCATTTTTCGCTAGCACGTAAAAATTGTAAGCACCGCCGCTTGCCACAAGCTCAATTTTGGGGCAGCACATTTTTACGCCTGTTAAGCCTGTTTCGCCGGTTTCCTCCGAAAAGCTCTCAGTCTTATCCTCGATGGGAGCGTCCGAATTTATCCTGAGACTTGCGATCCCCTTTTTACAAACGCCAAGAGATCTGTATTTTCCGCTTTTAGCTATCGTTCTCCCGCCAAGTGTCACAAGAGAAAATGAAAATTCATCTGCGCCGTTTTTCGTTATTTCATAGCGTCCGCTTGCCATTTTTTCTCCTTTTCATTCATTTTTACTGCCTGTCAACAGTTATGACGGCAAAATAATTTCCCTCCATGCTCCTTACCCGCTCAGATATCATAGCCCTTATCTCCTCATCGCTTTCCTTTACCTCAAAGGGAACCACAACGTCAAAGATAAGATTGATATGAGTCGTTCCGGGAACTACCCTGAAATCATGAATATTCATCCTCTCATCAATGGAAGTGACTATGGACTGTATCTCTTTCTTAAGCTCATCAGTGATAGGATCGCCAACCGCAATGGGGTCAAGATGGATACTGCACTGAACACCGAGCTTTTCAAATATCTCTCGCTCGATATTGTCGATGGCATCGTGAGAAGTATAGATATCCGCCCCTCCGTCAACCTCAACATGGCATGACATAAAAAATCTGCCCGGACCGTAATTATGAAGCACAAGGTCATGAATTCCAATGCTTTCGGGGTGAGAAAAAATGATCTCCTTGACCTTTTCAATAGTTTCTCCGTCGGGTGACGTTCCGAGTATCGAATCCATAGCTTCCCTGAAAACTCCTATTCCCGATCTTATAATTATAACGGCAACGACAACACCCATATAAGCATCAAGCTCAAAATCCGTAAAACGGTAAATAATCGTTGACACAAGCACGGCACAGGTGGCAATGGAATCCAAAAGAGAATCTGCAGCGGTTGCACGCATAACGGAAGAATTTATCTTATTGCCCAGCTTTCTGTTAAAGAAAAAGAGCCAAAGCTTTCCCAAGATCGACACGATAAGGACTATTATCGCCACTATGCTCGGATCGGTTTTCTCGTCGCCAAAGAATATCTTTACAGCAGAATCTTTCATAAGATTTATTCCAATAAAAAGAATAATAAATGAAACTATCATCGAAGCAATATATTCGATCCTTGCATGACCAAAGGGATGCTCTCTATCTGCGGGCTTTGAGGAAATCTTGAAGCTGATAAGAGAGATGACGGATGAGAGAGCATCCGAAAGATTATTGACAGCATCTGCAGTTATGGCAATGGAGGCAGTTAAAAGACCAACTGCCATCTTTCCCAAAAAAAGAAAAAAATTGACTATTATTCCCACTATACCCGCAAGGGTGCCGTATGCGGTGCGAACCTTGACGTCCGCAGTGTTTTCACGATCCTTTATAAAAAATCTGCAAAGAAGTGCCGTCATTACTTGAAATTTCCTCCAGGTGTTTTTTGTATACCTTTTCTTACGTACTACATATTATTTTAACATCCGAACAAACCAAAGTCAATACATATGAAAAAAATATGGAAATATGCACCAAAACGACGGATATCAGCTTGATTTCAAGTGTTTTTTTGATATATTATACAAAAATGATAAAATTTTGCCAAATCCCATGTATATTTTCGAATTTTGAGTTACAATATATATGTGAAAAATGATTCTCACGAAAAAAGTCAAAAAATTTTTTATATAAAACGGAGGATTCCAAAAATGTCAGTTAAAGTTGCTATCAATGGTTTCGGTCGTATCGGACGTCTCGCTTTCAGACAGATGTTCGGTGCAGATGGTTATGAGATCGTAGCTATCAACGACCTCACAAAGCCTTCCATGCTCGCTCACCTTCTCAAGTATGACACAGCTCAGGGTCGTTACGACGGTCACACCGTTGAGTCTGATGACGAAGCAGGCACAATCACAGTTGACGGCAAGGTTCTTCAGATCTATGCCGAAAAGGACGCTGCTAACTGCCCTTGGGGCAAGCTCGGCGTTGACGTCGTTCTCGAGTGTACAGGCTTCTACTGCTCCACAGAGAAGTCCATGGCTCATATCAATGCAGGCGCAAAGAAGGTTGTTATCTCCGCTCCCGCAGGCAAGGTCCTCAAGACTATCGTATACAGCGAAAACCAGAACACTCTAACAGCTGATGACAAGATAATCTCCGCTGCATCCTGCACAACAAACTGCCTTGCTCCTATGGCTAAGGCTCTTAACGTCTATGCTCCTATCCAGAGCGGAATCATGACAACTGTTCATGCTTACACCGGTGACCAGATGATCCTTGACGGTCCTCACAGAAAGGGTGACCTCCGCCGTGCAAGAGCAGGCGCACAGAACATCGTTCCTAACTCCACCGGAGCTGCAAAGGCTATCGGTCTCGTTATTCCCGAGCTCAACGGCAAGCTCATTGGTTCTGCTCAGAGAGTTCCTACCTGCACAGGTTCTACAACAATTCTCGTAGCTGTTGTTAAGGGTAAGGATATTACAGCTGAGGGCATCAACGCTGCTATGAAGGCTGCTTCTTCCGCTTCCTTCGGTTACAACGAGGATCAGATCGTTTCCTCCGACGTTATCGGAATTTCTTATGGTTCTCTCTTCGATGCAACACAGACAATGGTTGCAAAGATCGGCGACGATACCTATCAGGTACAGGTAGTTTCTTGGTACGATAACGAGAACTCCTACACAAGCCAGATGGTACGCACGATTAAGTATTTCGCAGAACTTGCTTAATTCTATTTGCTAATAAAATGGGGCTGAGTCAATGACTCAGCCCTTTTGTTTTATTATATCTCAGGCTTGAGAGCGCGTAGCATCAGCAAATTTACAGCTTCACAAACATCAAGCTTTCCCGAAATAACCTCATTCAACATTTGACAGAAAGGAAGCTCAACACCAAAACGAGCAGAAAGCTCAAGCGCAGCGGGAAGCGCATTGATACCCTCAACTGTCATCCCAACTTCAGCTACAGCATCCTTTACGCTGTATCCCTTTCCGATAAGTACGCCTGCCCTGTGATTGCGGCTGTGTTGGCTCATACAGGTGACCACGAGATCACCTATTCCCGCAAGGCTCTCAAAGGTTCTGCCCGAGCAGCCCATAGCAACGCCAAGCCTAGTTATCTCCGCCATTCCGCGGGTGACAATGGCTGATTTCGCATTGTCTCCATAGCCAAGTCCCGTTGAAATTCCCGCACAGATGGCAATTATATTCTTCATTGCCCCGCAGATTTCAATTCCTTTAACATCCGAATTGGTGTAAACTCTAAAAAAACTACCCGAAAACGCCCTCTGAACCTCTTTTGCCGCCTCTTCTCTCTCGGATGCGGCAACGATGGCAGTAGGCAACCCAAGGGCTACCTCCTCTGCATGAGTAGGCCCCGAAAGGGCAACTATTCCTCCGTTTTTCCTTCCTATCTCGTCCTCAATCACCTCGCAAAGGGTCATTCCCGTAACCTTTTCAAGCCCCTTTGCAACGTCAACTATAATGGTTTTTTCCGAAATAAGCGGAGCTATCTTTCTCGCAGTTTCTCTCACATAGGGAGACGGCACTGCTATGATTATAAAATCGGCATTTTGACAAGCCACAGAAATATCCGCTTCAAATTCAATGCCATTTGGAAGCACGAGTCCTTCGAGATTTGGATGACGCAAATCAGCCTTCAGGGCATCCAGCTCCGCCGCAAAGGCGGACCAGAGACATATATCATGACCGTTCTCTCTTTTAAGCATTGCGGCAAGGGCAACACCCCATGTACCTGCGCCGAGAATCGTTATCTTCTTCATTTTTCTCCTTTACATTGGCTGAAACGATCAATATGGCTTCAGCTCCGTGATTACAATTAAATCTTGATGATAAATGGTTTTTTCGGTTATGCCACGCCGCTTAATGTGACCTTTCTACCTAAGGTCTGCATTTGTCATCTCAGCGCGACAAGTCCTCACAAAAAAGGGACTGCTCACTTTTTTAAGTGAATCAGTCCCTTATACTACTTTACTTCGCTATAGATACTCTTAACAAGCGCATTCAGTACATCCATTCTCTCGTCTATATCGCGAACAAGCTTAAACTGATTTCTGGCTCTATCAATATTATGCTCAGAATATGCGGTCTTGAAATAAACATCTCCGTCAAGATAATCTGTAAGGAATCTGATACCAACCTCAAAAGTCATAAGAAGATGGCTATAAGGCATAAGCTCAAGCTCACGCTCGGTAATGTCATTTGCAAAGACTTCAAGAAGTCCTCTTGTAAACTGCTCAAATGGCTCGATACGGAAATTGACCTTTGAAAGGTCGGGTTCATCCTCTGCGGCACTTGAAGCACCAACTCTCAGTGCATCTCCATAGTCATAGAGAAGCGAGCCGGGCATAACGGTATCAAGATCAACAAGGCAAACGCACTCATCGTCATCCTTTTGGAAAAGGAAATTATTGAGCTTGGTGTCGTTATGAGTAACGCGGAGCGGTATAGAGCCGTCTGCAATGCCATCGACGATAGCTGAAATTCTGTCCTTATACGAAAGAGCAAATTCAACATCTGCTTTGACCTTATCTAGTCTGCCGCTCTTATTCTCCTCTATTGCCTTCAGGAGATTTTTCATGCGATTGGGGGTATGATGGAACATGGGAATGACTTCAAATAGCTGATTTGCGTCAAAATCCGAAAGCATCTTTTGGAATTTTCCATAGACCTTTGCGGCACGGTAAAGCTCGGCAGGATCATCAACCTTTTCATGAGAAACAGCGTCTATAAAAGTGACAACTCTATAAAAATGCCCTTCCCCATCGGTAACATGGTTTTTTCCGTCCTTAGCTTTTACAACTCTGTATGTACCCATAGAGGCATCCTCGCCTGCCGCAAGCATCTTTTTCGTAAGATGCTCGGTAACAAGCTCGATATTTCTCATAAGCTCAACGGGATGAGAGAAAACGTGGGTATTGATCTTCTGAAGAACATATTTTGGTTCACCGTCCACAAGGAAAGTGGAATTAATATGTCCACCGCCGTAAGGTAAAACCTTTACATTCTGAAGATCTGTTTTAAGGTCAAATTTTCGGAGCAAATCATATAACTTTTGTTCTGTCATGTCAACCTCTTCACAATAATTATAGTTTTCTACAAACTATTATACTACCTTTTTTCTAAAAAGTCAATACGAAAAATATTTGCTTAATATTTTTGTCTCAACGGAGTGTTTTTGAAAAAGTATAAAAAGCACACTTTTTGTCTAAAAAAATATTCTTCCCTTTAATTTTGTCGCATTTTGTTTAAAAAAATAATGTTCGTCTTGACAAAATTCAAAAACCGAGTATAATAAATATGAAATATCGTTTGTATGAGATTAAGGAGAAAAAATATGGCACAGTTGCTTGCAAATAATGATAAGCGTACCTGCTACTGCGCAGAGCTTTCAGAAAATGACATAGGAAAAAATGTCTGCGTTATGGGCTGGGCACAAAGGCAAAGAGACCTTGGAGCTCTTATCTTTATCGACCTTCGCGACAGAAGCGGCATAGTTCAGCTCGCCTTTGACGAGGATACCGACAAGGAGATTTTTGATGCGGCTTTTTCCGTCAGAGCAGAATTTGTTCTCTGCGCTCACGGTAAGGTCAGAGCACGATCCTCCGTAAACCCAAATATTCCCACAGGCAAAATAGAAATTGGAGTTACAGAGCTTAAAATTCTCTCCACCGCACAGACACCTCCATTCGAGATCGTGGAAAACAGCAAGGTCAATCCCGAGCTTCGCCTAAAGCATCGCTATCTTGACCTTCGCCGTCCGGATATGCAGGGAAATATCATTGCAAGATCAAAGATCACAAAGATCGCTCGCGATTACTATGCCGAAAATGGCTTTATGGATATTGAGACACCCTGCCTCATCAAGCCCTCTCCCGAGGGAGCAAGAGACTATCTGGTCCCTTCCCGTGTTCACCCCGGCAAATTCTACGCTCTGCCCCAGTCTCCCCAGTTATATAAACAGCTGCTTATGGTTTCAGGCTTTGACCGCTATTTCCAGATCGCACGTTGCTTCCGTGACGAGGATCTTCGCGCCGACCGTCAGCCAGAGTTCACTCAGCTTGACACGGAAATGTCCTTCTCAACAGCAGAGGACGTTATGGCAATGCATGAGGGCTTTATCAAATATCTGTGGAAAGAATATTTCGGACACGAGCTTGGTTATGACTTTATAAAGATGCCTTACCGAGAGGCAATGGAGCGATTTGGCTCGGACAAGCCCGATATCCGATTTGGATTTGAACTTTGTGACCTTTCGGCTCTTCTTGCAAATTGCGAATTTAAAGTTTTTGCCTGCGCTATCGCAGAGGGCGGCTCTGTTCGCGCCATCAATGTTAAGGGCGGTGCAAAATTCACCCGCAAAGAAATTGATTCTCTCACAGAATACGTTAAAACGTATAAGGCAAAAGGTCTTGCATGGCTCAAATGGGCAGAAACGGGAGAGATTTCCTCATCCTACGCCAAGTTCCTCACAGACGAGGAGAACGAGGCTATAAAGACCGCTGTGAAGGCAGAAGCGGGCGACCTTATCCTTATCGTTGCGGATAAAAACAAAGTCGTTTTCGATGCTCTCGGAAACCTTCGATGCGAATGTGCAAAGAGACTTAACCTCCTCGATCCCCACGATTTCAAATTCCTTTGGGTAACGGAATTTCCGCTCTTTGAATGGAGCGAAGATGATGGCAGGTTCTACGCTATGCACCATCCCTTCACTTCTCCCATGGACGAGGATATGGAATATCTCGAAAGCGCACCCGAAAAGGTTCGTGCAAAGGCTTATGATATCGTCCTTAACGGCACGGAGCTTGGTGGCGGTTCGGTTCGTATTCACAGCGAGGATATTCAAAAGAAGATGTTTTCGCTTCTCGGTCTTACCATCGAAGAAGCAAACGAAAAATTCGGATATCTGCTTGAAGCATTTAAATACGGCGTTCCTCCCCATGCAGGACTTGCTTTCGGTCTTGACCGTCTCGTAACTCTCCTGCTTGGTCTTGAGGATATTCGAGACGTCATCGCATTCCCGAAGGTTCAGAATGCAAGTGAACTTATGTCCGGCGCCCCCGGTCCTGCAGACCCCAAGGGCCTTGACGAGCTTTGCATTGCAATTAAAAAGGAAGAAGAATAAATTATAACAATAGGCTGAGTCGCAAGCGACTCAGCCTATTATTTTTAGACATTATGGACTTTAATTTTAAACACACGTTAAATCTATTTCATATCACGCTTTTTTGTGTCGACCAAAATAATTTTTGTTTTTTATCGTTTTTCGATAAAAATATATTGACAAATGAAAAATCGTGTGCTATAATGAGGTCAAAGAAAACAAAAGGAGAAAAAACCATGAATGAAAAAAGAAAAAACATTTCAGTAAAGATTT
>JAZUPD010000006.1:0-9212 GCA_045604985.1 Eubacteriales bacterium | reverse complement strand
TCACCTCAGCTTATAACGGATATTTCAGTGCAGTTAGGCGTGTCTATAAAAATACAATTTATTCGGTTTTGGAACAGCTTATTAAAATACTTTTTACCGTAAAAATGTTCGAGATTTTCATTGGTAAAGGCATAGAATTTGCTTGCATTGCACTTGTTGCCGCAGATCTGATCTCTGAATTTTCGGCATTTATAATATCCTGCTCAATGTATTATCTTGACAAGAAAAGATATTCAAAAAAATCCGTATGCAAACATTCGGATAATGAAATAAAAGGCAAGCTGTTTTCAATAGCACTCCCCGTTGCCTTCAGCACCTATTTTCGTTCTTCCCTACTCACCGTTGAGCATATTCTTATACCGAAATGTCTTATAAAAAGCGGGCTGAGCCGCTCTGTTGCTCTTTCATCTTACGGAACGCTTCACAGCATGGTGATGCCCATCGTGCTTTTTCCCGTTGCAGTTCTTTCTTCTTTTTCCGGGCTTCTGATACCCGAGCTTGCAGAGGCAAATATCAAAAAAAGAAAGGTCGCCGTGCAATACATTGCAAGGCGTGCCTTTCAGTTTACATTTATATTTTCTTTTTTGATCTCAGGAATCCTTATTTTCTTTTCTGACGAGTTGGGAATGATAATATATAACAGTCGTGAGGCTTCATATTATATCAAGCTGTTATCTCCGCTCGTCCCTATAATGTACCTTGACGGCGTTACGGATGCCATGCTGAAGGGATTAGGTGAGCAGGTATATTCAATGAACGTAAATATAATAGACGCTTTGCTCTCTATATTCCTCGTTATGATTTTACTGCCCAAATTCGGAATGGCAGGATATATCATCACGATTTATACAACTGAGATCGTAAATTTTGCACTAAGCTTTTTCAGGCTTTTGAATATCACAAAGCTCCAAATTCACATTGTAAAAAAATTACTTTCACCGATGTTTTCAATAATCATAACAGCATTTTTGGTAAAAATAATATTTTCCTTTGCAGAAATACAAGCAAATGAGATAAATCTTCTCTTTATTAAGTGTATTTTTATATTGCTTATTTATTATTTTTTCATAAGACTGACAAAGGGAATTTCACGAAACGATGCAACATGGCTGAAAAACGTTTTTTTTATCAAACGTTACTCGGATTACCGGTGCGAAGCGCACCGAGATGTTCGCAAATATTCAGCTCAACTGCAGAAAGAACCCCTTCGGAGTATTCAAAAATATTGATGGCTGTATTTTCGCACCATTTGATGCCTTTCATGCCGTCTGTGCCAACACCCATTACCCTTGCATGAAGGCAGCGAAGTGGAGTTGCGTGAGTTGCTATAAGAACCGTTTTCCCATCGTGTTTTTCGGCGATTTTGTCAATTGTAGAATTGACTCTTTCGTAAAGATCTGCAACGCTTTCGCCTCCGTTGCATTGACAGTTTCCTATGTCGTTTAGCCAAGTGTGATAATTTTCGGGAAAAAGTAATAAAAGATCGGCATATTTATGCCCTTCCCACTCACCTGCATATATTTCTCTCAGACCTTTTTCTTTTATGATCTCCATTCCCACGGCCTTTGCATATGGCTCGATGGTATGATACGGACGAAGAAGATCGCTGGAATATATCATGTCAATGGGATATGCCTTTTTCAAAAGATACTCTCCGAGAAGTCTTGCTTGCTCTTGACCAACAGCTGTTAGGTCCATATCCTTATGACCGATAAAAATATGCGCTTCATTGGCAAGACTCTGTGCATGTCTGACTATGATCAGCTTTGTCATATAATCGCCCCTATACTATCGAGATATTCGCAAGCATGAGTTGCAGCGGCAGCTCCATCAGAAACTGCGGTGGCAAGCTGTCTTACACTCTTTCGTCTGCAATCTCCGGCAACAAAAACACCTTCCGTTTTTGTTCTGCAATCCTCACCCGATGCCGCATATCCACCGTCGTCAAGGTCAATGATATTGTTAAATGGACCGTTTTCCGGGGCTTGTCCTACCGCAATAAAAAGTCCGTCTAAAAGTATTCTTCTTCCATCGTCAAGCTCGATTCCCGAAAGCTGTTTATCACCGAGAAAGGCAACTATTTTTGCGGGTGTCACTATTTCAACATTTTCTCTTTCCTTTATCTTGTTTACGAGGTCAATATCCCCCCTAAAGCTGTCCCTTCTGTGGATAAGATAGACTTTTTTGCATATATCGGAAAGATAAAGTGCATCTTGAAGGGCGGTGTTTCCGCCGCCGACTACCGCAGCAATTTTTTCTCTAAAAAACGCACCGTCACAAACCGCACAATACGAAATTCCGCTGCCGATAAGATCATCTTCACGGTCAAGACCGAGCTTTTTGTGCTTTGCACCACCCGCTATTATAACGGCTTTTGCTTCAAATTCTCCGCTATCGCATATTAGCTTTTTCATATTGCCATTCAATTCAATCGAATTTACTCTATCAAATTCGATCTCTGCTCCAAGCTCGTTTATCTGCTCAAAAAGATTGTCGGCAAGCTCCATTCCGCTTATTTTTTTTACAAAAGGATAGTTTTCGACACAAGGTGAATAGGTTATCTGACCGCCTATCATTTCCTTTTCAATAAGCAGTACGCTCTTACCGGCTCTTTTCGCATAAAGGGCGGCGGTCATACCGGCAGGCCCTGCGCCTACTATAATTATATCATACATATTTAAACCTCAATAAAAGGAGCAACCGCAGATGCGGTTGCTCCGCGTATTTTAGATAAAGGATTTAATTGCGGGAACGCCTGTTAGAATTTCGATCTTTTCGTCCTTACGGGCGATAAGTGTGGGCGCTTGCTTGATATCATAGCGCTCAACAAGATCCTTGACATCCTCTGCAAGAACTGTATTATATGCAATTCCTGCCTTTTCAAGCATAGAAATTGCAACCTTGCAGTTGGGGCAGGTCTTAGTTGTCACCAAGAGCGGTATGTCAAGTCCAAACGGATCGTTCACGGTAGGTTTTTTAACCTTGCTTGCCGCAATGATCTCCGCTCTGTTTGCGGACATATGGGAATTCATAAGGTCATAAACCTTACGCTCCTTGTACTCCTGAAGCTTACCGTCATTCCAATTTTGAACAGGACGGTAGTAGCCTGTGATACGGCTATATACCTCAGTGTTCTTGCCGCACTCGGAGCAAGTAAACTTCTCACCGGGAATATATCCGTGATCTACACAGATCGAATATGTGGGCGAGATGGAATAATAAGGAAGTCTGTAATTCGTTGCGATTTTGCGAACGAGATCAGCCGCAGCCTTCCAATCAGGCAGTTTTTCGCCAAGGAATGCATGGAAAACGGTACCCGATGTATAAAGTGTTTGCAGCTCGTCCTGAATATCCAGAGCAGTGAATACGTCCTCGGTATAGCCAACAGGAAGATGTGAGCTGTTTGTATAATAGGGAGTTCCGCCTTTTTCATTTGCTGTAACTATATCCGGATATCTTGAGACATCATGCTTTGCCAAACGGTAGGATGTAGACTCTGCGGGCGTTGCCTCAAGGTTATAGAGGTCACCGTATTCCTCCTGATAGTCGGAGAGGCGTTCTCTCATATGGTTGAGAACCTCCTTCGTAAATTCCTGAGTAGCCTTTTGGGTAAGATCTGCATGAAGCCACTTAGCGTTAAGACCAACCTCATTCATTCCAACAAGACCGATGGTCGAAAAATGATTATCAAACGTTCCGAGATATCTCTTTGTATAAGGATAGAGTCCTTCATTGAGGAGTCTCGTGATAACGGTCCTCTTGATCTTGAGAGAACGGGCAGAGATATCCATAATACGGTCGAGACGGCGGTAGAAATCCTCTTTATCTGCAGAAAGATAAGCAATACGAGGCATATTGATCGTAACAACACCCACAGAACCTGTACTCTCGCCACTTCCGAAGAAACCACCCGACTTTTTACGAAGCTCACGGAGGTCGAGACGGAGACGGCAGCACATACTGCGAACGTCATTGGGCTCCATATCACTGTTTACATAGTTGGAAAAATAAGGCGTACCGTATTTTGAGGTCATTTCAAAGAGAAGCTTATTGTTCTCGGTTTCAGACCAGTCAAAATCGCGTGTGATCGAATAGGTGGGAATAGGATACTGGAATCCGCGTCCGTTTGCATCCCCCTCGATCATGGTTTCGATGAAGGCACGGTTTACCATATCCATCTCTGCCTTACAATCTTTATATTTAAAGTCGACTTCTTTACCACCGATGATACAGTTCTGCTCTGCAAGGTCGGCGGGAACTGTCCAGTCAAGAGTGATATTGGAGAAGGGTGCCTGAGTACCCCAACGAGAGGGAGTATTTACGCCGTAAATAAAGGACTCGATGCACTTTTTGACCTGATCGTAATTAAGATTGTCAATTTTAACAAAAGGCGCAAGATAAGTATCAAAGGAAGAAAATGCCTGTGCGCCCGCCCACTCGTTCTGCATGATACCAAGGAAGTTTACCATCTGGTTGCAAAGAGTTGCAAGGTGCTTTGCGGGAGCGGAGGTTATCTTTCCTACAACACCGCCGAGACCTTCCTTGATAAGCTGACGCAAGGACCAGCCTGCACAGTAGCCTGTAAGCATCGAAAGGTCATGGATATGAATATCAGCATTTCTATGTGCATTTGCGATCTCGTCATCATAGATTTCGGAAAGCCAATAGTTGGCTGTGATTGCACCGGAGTTAGAAAGAATAAGACCTCCAACGGAATACGTTACTGTTGAGTTTTCCTTAACACGCCAATCGGAAACATTTACATATTTATCTACTATGTCTTTATAATCAAGAATGGTAGATTTCATATTTCTCATCTTTTCACGCTGACGGCGATAAAGAATATAAGCCTTGGCGACATCTGCATAACCCGCCTGAACAAGAACAGACTCAACGCTATCCTGAATATCCTCAACGGCGATAAGACCATCCTTTATTTTTTCTGTGAAATCCGCCGTTACCTTAAGTGCGAGAAAATCAATAATATTTTCATTCGTTTCCTTTTCAAGTGCCTCGAATGCTTGTGAAATAGCACCGCTGATCTTCGTAAGGTCAAAATCTACGACCTTGTTGTCTCTTTTTAAAACTCTGTACATAATCTCCTCCGTTTTTATTTTTCGTTAGTGAGAAAATTATACCATATCTTGTGCTAAATGTCAACTGGCAATATTTCACAGATAATTTGTTGTATTTTTGTGCATAAGCACATATAGTGCCTATTTTAGTTTGCGAACGCTATATATTGTGTTTGGATAATTATACACCCCTGATTTCGGCTGTTGGGACATATTTTCGGGCGATTTCAATATATTGATTCATTAGTTTCTTATCAATTCCATGCATTTCAGGAGAGATAAGGTCACCGGAATCAACGAAATTTTGCAGATACCAACGCTTAGCTCCTGCAATCAATTTACCTATGTTTTCTATATCATCCTGAGTATGAAGCTCGGAAACGACAGTGGTTCTGAATTCATAATCAACGTTTGAATTCATCAAAAACTCTATGCTCTCGCATACCCTTTCGGTGTCATATCCGAGTCTGCCCACAGTTTCCGAATATTTATTCAGGCAATTTTTAACATCAATTGCAACATAGTCTAAAAGATCGAGCCTCATAAGTTCACTGAGCCTTTCGGGAAAACTTCCGTTCGTATCAAGCTTCACCTTGAATCCCATATCTTTGATCTTTTTAACAAAATCCACGATATCTCTCTGCAAAAGCGGTTCACCGCCGGTTATTGCAACGCCCTCAAGAGTTCCCTGACGCTTTTTCAAAAATTCAAATATATCATCCTCGGAATATTCCTCTTTGCTTTTGCCTGTTACAAGAGAAGCGTTATGGCAAAACGGACAGCGAAAATTACAACCACCAGTGAAAACCGTACACGCAAGATGTCCGGGATAATCTAGAAGTGTGAGTTTTTGAAGTCCTTTTATAACCATCAGAATGCCCAGTTTCCTTTCTCGAATATCTGAACCGTTTTGCCGTCCCTCGTATATGCAACGATTGAAAGATCCTTTGATCCTATCATAAAGTCCTCATGCATGATTGAATCGTTAAGCCCCATTTTCTTACATTCTTCCATCGTATATTTTTCATAGTCCTTGATACATTCCATAAAACCTCTGCCAAGTGCAAGGTGACAGGATGCGTTTTCGTCAAAGAGTGTGTTGCAAAATTTTATTCCTAGGTTGTTGATCGGTGAATCATATGCGATAAGTGCACATTCTCCGAGATATGCTGCACCCTCGTCCATGCTTATCATCTTTTTAAGCAGCTCTTCATTTTTCTCGGCAGTTACCTCAACAGCTCTTCCCTTTTCAAACCTTATGCTGAAGTTTTCTATAAGCTCGCCGTTATAGGAAAGCGGCTTTGAGGAATAAACGATGCCCTCTGCCGTATACTTATCAGGTGATGTGAAAACTTCCTCCGAGGGGATATTAGGGTTATAATAGTCACCGCCGAGTGTAAATTCTCCGCCGCCTGCAAATTTGCTCAGCGGCATAAGTCCGACTGTGAAATCCGTTCCATTTGATGAAGTATAATGAAGCTTTTCGATATTCAGCGAATTAAGATAGTTGCATCGCTTAGCAAGATCTTCATTATGCTGCTTCCATGCTGAAATTGGGTCTTCTGTTGCTCTCGACGCCACAAGGATGGCTTCCCACAGCTTTTCCATAGCAACGCTCGTTCTTTCCCCGGGGAATATCTGTTTTGCCCATTTCGCACCGGGTACAGCAGCAATGCACCACTGATATTTGTTATCCATCTTATCGCGGAAAGGCTTTATAATCTTTTTTCTTGCTCCCATTGCTCGACTGAATTTTTCTTGATCAATTCCCGAAAGACCGTCAGGATCTTCACTTACAAGATAAATTCTTGCGGGAAGTGTGTCAACCTGATGCTGAAGCTTGGTTTTCTGCCATTTTTCGGTCTTTGAGAGGGTTTCAAGCGACTGATATTTCACAGCAAGTCTTGTGAGAGGCTGATAATCAAAATCTACCGTAACCTTTCTTGCGCCTGCCTTATAGCATTCCTCTGCTAACATATAAACGAACTCAGGCTGTTCGAGCTCTGCAGTTATTATTACATCCTGATCATATCTTACATTTATGCCCATCGTTGCTATGAGCTTCGCATAATTTCTAAGAACCTTTTTTTTCATTTCTCTCACACTCCAAAATATTTTTTAATTTCTTCTTTTGTTGATTTAACGCTGCCCTGAATCATTTCAGCACTTCCGCCGCCCTTGGCAGACAGCTTTTCACGCATATCGGAAGCAAGCGCACACAGATCGGCATTCTTTGATGACGCCACAAATGTATATCCCTTTGTATCATCTCCGCAGAAAACGGCGCATATTCCCTGGCATCTCGAGATACAGATATTCATAAGTCTCCTCATATCGCTTTTGGAAGTATCTTCTTCAAAGATACAGATATTTCCATCCGTTGCCTTTATCTCCGAAATTTTATATTCGTAAAGAGCATTCCTAAGCTCGTAGTTCTTATGCTTAAGGTCTGATATTTCAGCTTCAAGTCTCTTCAGTGCTTCGCCGAGCTTATCCTGTTTTATTGAAAGCAACTTTGCAGCCTCGGCTATCATATGGTATCTTGCATCATAATCGGAAAGCGCATCAAATCCGCAAAGTATATGTATCCTCGTACCGCCCTTGTTTCTTTCGTGATCGAGAAGCTTGATGATTCCGATCTCGCCCGTTCTCCCGACATGAGGGGCACAGCAGGCGCAGGCGTCATAGCCTTCTATCGTAACTATTCTAATATTTTCCGTAAGGTCAAGCTTGCTTCTATATTCAAGATTTTTAAGGATTTCGGGATCCGGATATTCGCAGTTGATACGGACATTTTCGGCAACGACCTTGTTTGCAAGAATTTCGATCTCTCTGATATCATCTTCCGAAAGTATTCCGTTGACATCGAGAGTGACATCCTCATGACCCATATGAAAGCCTACATTATCGAAGCCGAAGTTCCTATGTATGATCCCAGAAACGATATGTTCTCCAGAATGGTTCTGCATTCTGCGGAAGCGTTTTTCAAAGTCGAGCTTACAATTATAGGACTGCCCCTCTACGAGCGGCTTGTCCGTTATATGGGTGATAATGCCGGAGGAAATTTGCACATCAAAAACAGCAGAATCACCGATAAACCCCGTATCAGCCTCCTGCCCGCCCCCCTCGGGGAAAAATGCAGTCTTATCGAGAACGACTCTATATTTTTCTCCGTTCTTTTCACAGGAGATCACTGATGCAAAAAACTCACTCAAATGGCTATCGGTTTCGTATAGCTTAACTGTGTCTTTCATTTCCCCACCGCCGTTCCGAGAAGATGGACAAGCTCGAGATTTGACGCCCTGACAATCTTTCTAAGAGTGGGGACGGTCTTAAGTCCGTCCCAAAGTATATCGGAATAAGCATCAAAGGGTCTCGAAATCTGCCCTCCAAGGACAAGTGCTTCGATTTTATATTCATTGAACGGCTCCGCAAGAACATCTGCAATCACCTTTGCCATTCTGCGGTATGCTCTGACACAGAGTTCCGCCCCTTCAAGCGCTCCGTTGATTATATCACGGCAAGAAAGTACCTTGCCGCCGCTTTCCTCTCGGTAAAGTCTTTCGATACCTCTGAGTGAAACGAATTCCTCTGCAATTTCCCCCATATAAGGAGTATCATACCTTTCAATAAGTGGCTCGCCCGTCCCTTTCCTTAGAGGCTCGCCGTCTATCATCATACCAAATCCAAAGCCCGTGCCTATCATAACCCCCGCAATGCGTTTGCAATCGGGAGCATCACAGGCCGCCCCCTGTATAAACGCTGCAGAATCGTGCATAAATCGGACGGGTACACCGGGTGCTGCCTCCTCAAACCAAGGACGAAGCGGAACGTCCTTTATCGAAACATACTTATGCTCCATATGACTGATTCCATTTTCATAATCAAACGGCGCCGGAATATCAACATGAATAGCATCAAGTACTTGACCGTTTTTTACTGCATTTTTGACGCCTCTGCGAATAATTGCAAGATAACCGCTTTTGATCCCTTCAAGATTGCCCGAAGAATTTGCAGGCTCACTGTCAAGAGTTCCACCGACCAGCTGTTTTCCTACAAAAAGTCCCGATTTAACATTAGTTCCGCCAACGTCAATGGCAAGCACTACCTTTTCCATATTCTATCTCCTTTAGTTAT
>JAZUPD010000005.1:0-17251 GCA_045604985.1 Eubacteriales bacterium | reverse complement strand
AAAGACCTGCTAATAAAAGTCAAGACCTAAAATGAAAAAAGTTCAAAAAATTTGAACTTTCAAAAAATGGCGTGACAAAAAGACCGCCGCATTATGTAAATTTTTGCGCCGGGTAAGGTAAATAAGGGCAAAGCACAGAGGTGCTTCACCGTTGCAAGATTATACCGATGTCACATTGTCAACATACAAAAAATTCAGAATAGTGATTCCGAATTTTTTGTAAACTCACTTTGTGACTTCAAGAGTTGACAAGGCATTCTTTGGCTCTTGCGTAGTAGATACGCAAAAATTTGTTTGCCGCGGCAATCATATAGACTCTATACGGTTTGCCTTCCGAACGCTTCTTGTCAAGATATGTATAAATGGGTTCATCGTCGGGGCTGTTTTGCAGAATCACTGCCATCACTTGGAAGAGTGTTTTTCGCAGTGATGCAGAGCCTCGCTTGGAAATGGCTTTAGACTTGTTGTCCACTTGCCCCGATTGGTCAGCGGGTGAATCAATACCTGCGAAAGCGATTAGCGACTTCTTGCTTTTGAATCTGCTAACGTCACCGATCTCGGCGATGAGCTGAGGTCCAAGCACTTCACCAACGCCGTATAGAGCCATAACGGTATTGTATTCGGGCAAATTTGAGGCAAGCTTTTGCATTTCACGCTTAATGGCTGCGAGAGTTTCTTCGATGGCTTGTAATTGAAGAATTGCTTGTGTGATGAGAACCTTGGTAGATTCGCACATCGGAAGCAGTCCGACATTGCCGCAAGCCTCGGCATAGATATCTTCTGCTTTGTAAGCACAGTAATGGTAGCCGTTGCGCTTGCACCAACGCTCGTATTTGTCCTTGAATTGTCTTTCGGATATACCGCAAACGCATTCCGAGTGCCAAAATTTCAAAGCAAAATCTACCCATTTTTCGTGACCGTCGCTCTTTCTTGACGGAGATGTAAATAACTTGTTCACATCAGGAAAGGTCCCATCAAGCAGTGCAATTAAGTTGTTTTTCAGCATAGTCTTTAGCTTGTTGTACTGATTGTACTGGCGGTTACAAATTTTAAGTGTCTGACGGATCTCATCTTCGGGAACGTATTCCACAAGCTGAAGCCAGCGGTCGATTGCCATGTTGGCGAGCTTTACTGCATCGATCTTATCCGTCTTGACCTTGCGTAATGAGTTTCCGCTGTAGTCGTGAGCAAGAATGGCATTGACTACGGAAACAAATATACCTGCTTCGTGGAGATACCGCGCGATTGGTTCGTAATAGCGTCCCGTATACTCCATAAGCACACGGGTCTCACCGGGAAGGCTTTTCAAAAACCTTGCCAGTTCTTTGAGTTCACTCTCGGTGTGACCCACCTCGTAAGGTGATGCTACTACCTCACCGAAAGGACGCATAACAGCGATTGTACTTTTTCCTTTGGAAACGTCAATTCCTACTGCGTTCATTTTCTAAATCTCCTGCTTTTTGAATTTGCTGAAATGGTGCCATCTTTACCCATTGCCTATTCAATCTGTTTGGTGATACGGACGTGTGTTGTAGCCCTACCTGCTTAAACCGAACGCTGCAATAGAAGGATGGATGACTGTCTTTTTTACGGACGTAATAGCCCAAGGAGAAAATCGTCAGTCCATTTCGCCCTTCTATTATAGCTTTGGAATGAGAACTTGCCGTGTACATCCGGTTGATGTACTTCGGATGGCAAATATATTATAACAGGAGACAAAATATTATGGCTCATAGGAAAATCGAAACAATATGCGTTCAGGGCGGATACACTCCCGGAAACGGCGAGCCTCGACAGGTGCCGATATATCAAAGCACGACCTTTAAATATGATACAAGTGAGGATATGGGCAAGCTTTTTGACCTTGAAGCCTCGGGCTATTTTTATTCCAGACTGCAGAATCCTACCTGTGATACAGTTGCACAGAAGATATGCGAGCTTGAAGGCGGTGTTGCGGCTATGCTTACTTCTTCAGGTCAGGCGGCAAATTTCTATGCTACATTTAATATAGCAAATGCAGGCGACCATATCATTTCTTCTTCTACCATTTATGGCGGCACATTTAACCTCTTTGCGGTGACGATGAAGAAGATGGGAATTGATTTTACATTTGTCTCTCCCGATTGTACCCATGAGGAGCTTGAAGCGGCATTTAGACCCAATACCAAGGCTGTTTTTGGCGAGACTATTGCAAATCCCGCTCTTACGGTTCTTGATATTGAAAAATTTGCCGATGCCGCTCACGCACACGGTGTTCCGCTTATAATAGACAATACCTTTGCAACTCCCGTAAATTGCCGACCTTTTGAGTTCGGTGCGGATATCGTTACTCACTCCACAACAAAATATATGGACGGCCACGGTGCCCAGGTCGGCGGATGCATTGTGGATTCGGGAAATTTTGATTGGTTCGCTCATGCGGAAAAGTTCCCCGGAATGTGTACTCCCGACGATAGCTATCATGGCATAATTTATGCAGAAAAATTCGGCAAAGCAGGATATATCACGAAGGCTACTGCACAGCTTATGCGTGATTTTGGTTCAACGCCTTCGCCTCAAAGCTCGTTTATTCTCAATCTCGGTCTTGAAAGCCTCCATGTGAGAATGGCTCGCCATTGCGAAAACGGTTTGGCTGTTGCAAAATTCCTTAAAAATCATCCTATGGTCGATTGGGTCAGCTATCCTTCTCTTGAGGGCGATAAATACTATGACCTTGCTAAAAAGTATCTTCCGAAGGGTTCTTGCGGGGTTGTTAGCTTTGGTGTCAAGGGCGGTAGAAAGGCGGCTGAGGCATTTATGAAGAAGCTTGGCATTTTTGCAATCGAAACTCATGTTGCCGATGCAAAAAGCTGCTGTCTTCACCCCGCATCAGCTACTCACAGACAGATGAATGACGAGGAGCTTTTGGCAGCCGGCGTGCGTCCCGAGCTTGTAAGACTTTCCTGCGGACTTGAAGCGGCAGAAGACCTTATAGAGGATCTTAAGAACGCTCTCGAAGCGTAAAAAATAACTTTTTAAAGAGGTATTATTATGCCTATTAAAATACCAAACGAGCTTCCCGCAACGCGAGTACTTGAGGAAGAAAATATATTCGTGATGACAGAAAATCGAGCCATCACGCAGGATATCCGTCCTCTCCGAATACTCCTTCTTAATCTTATGCCCACAAAAATAGACACCGAAACACAGCTTTCGCGTCTCCTCAGCAATACTCCTTTGCAGGTCGAGCTATATCTTATGCATACGGCAACTCATAAATCGCAAAACGTTGCCAAGGAGCATCTGACAGCCTTTTATCAGACCTTCGATTCATATAAAAATGAATATTTTGACGGCATGGTCATAACGGGTGCGCCTGTTGAAAAGATGGCTTTTGAGGAGGTCGACTATTGGGAAGAGCTTTGTGAGATAATGGAATGGTCAAAAACTCACGTACATAGCACGTTCCATATTTGTTGGGGCGCACAGGCGGGACTTTATTACCATTACGGAATAAGTAAGACCCCGCTTGACGAAAAGCTTTTCGGAGTTTTTCCCCATAAGGCGGATTATGTTCGTTCTATACTTCTTCGAGGATTTGATGAAGTTTTCTACGTGCCACACTCTCGCCACACCACCGTGAAGAGAGAGGATATCGAGGCTGTTCCGGAGCTTAAGATAATTGCTTCTTCCGAGGAAGCGGGCGTTTATGCAGTTTCATCTAAAAACGGAAAACAGATATTTATAACGGGACATTCGGAATATGACCCGAAAACTCTTGAAAGAGAGTATCTGAGGGATAAGGATGCGGGTCTTACCATATCTATCCCGAAAAATTATTATCCAAACGACGATGATACAAAAGAGCCTATCGTCACATGGCGAGCTCATGCAAATCTTCTTTATTCAAATTGGCTAAACTATTTTGTATATCAGACGACACCTTATGATATCAAAAAAATGTCGGAATAAAAAAAGCTGTATTTTTGAGAAAAAATACAGCTTTTTATTAGTACATGGGAAATAAAAGGAAAGAAAAAGCAAGGGTCTTTTCTAAAGTTAAAAACTTATATTGGGAAAAAACGATTGTTTTCTTGGAATTATATCGTATTTTCCTTTTTCTTGACTTTTTTCCTTTGGTATGATATAATCAAAAGGAAATATATTTCCTTAATTTACCAAAATTTTTCATGGAAGATGGAGATAAAAATGGAGAAAATACGTCTTGGAAGAACAAATTTGTTTGTTACAAAAAACGGTTTTGGCGCACTCCCCATTCAGAGGAGAAGCATGGAGGAAGCGAGAAAAATACTCCGCAAGGCTTATAATGGCGGCATAAATTATTTTGACACCGCTCGTGTTTATAGTGACAGCGAGGAAAAGATAGGCGAGGCACTCTCGGATGTGAGAGCAAATATAATCATTTCAACGAAGACAATGTCAACAAATGTTAAGGGCTTTTGGCACGATCTTGAAACCAGTCTTAGGCTTATGAATACAGATTATATTGATATCTACCAATTTCACAATCCTGCATTTTGCCCAAAGCCGGGCGACGGAACGGGACTTTATGAGGCTATGCTTGAAGCCAAAGCAAAGGGAATTATCCACTTCATCGGTTTTACAAATCACCGCCTGAAGATTGCTGAGGAAGCGGTGCTGAGCGGACTTTATGACACTCTTCAGTTTCCGTTTTCCTATCTTGCGGGCGAAAAGGAGGAGGCTCTTGTTCGTCTCTGCGAAGAAAAGGACGTTGGCTTTATCTGCATGAAGGCTCTTGCGGGAGGTCTTATCACTCGTTCTGATGCAGCATATGCATATCTTGCACGGTATCCCGTTGCTCCCATTTGGGGAATACAGAAGGAGAGTGAGCTTGACGAATTTCTTTCATATGGTGAAAACGTTCCCGCCTTTACCGACGAAATAAATACTCTCATTGAAAAAGACAGGGCAGAGCTGAGTGGCGAATTTTGTCGCGGATGCGGGTACTGTATGCCGTGTCCCGTGGGGATAGAGATAAACAACTGTGCAAGGATGTCGTTGCTTCTCCGCCGTTCCCCTGCCGAAGCGCATCTTACGGAGGAGGGACAGGCAAAGATGAAGAAGATAGCGGACTGCATTGAATGTGGCAAATGCCGCTCTCTTTGCCCATACGGACTTGACACGCCGAATCTTTTGAAGAAAAATTACGAAGACTATAAGACGTTTTTATAAAAAATATCGTTTGAAAAGGAAAATATTCACTTGAAAAGAGTATTGCTTATAATAGCGGTGACTTGTGTTGTGATTTGTTGTTTTTATGCGGTTTTCGACATGGCAAAAGAGCCTGAAATCAAAGACGATCCGCTAAAAACAAGCTTTCAGGAAACAGAAAAAGATACGACTGTGCTTCTGCTCGAGAGCCATACCGAAGCAAGTGACACTACGGAAGCCGTACAGACCGAGACCACTGAGCTTTTAACAGTCTACGAATTACAAACGGAGGAAACAACAGAGGAGATCACCGCAGCTGTTTTCGTTACCGAAACGGAAACGGAGACCGAATCAAAAACGGAAATGATAATAGAGAGTGATGCCGAGACCGAAACCGTTGCCGAAGAAGAGCTTTCATCCCCAGAAAGTGATGCGAGATCAGAGCTGAAAATACCGATTCTGATGTATCATGCGCTTACGAAAAATGAGGAGGAAGCAAGCTCCACCGTCATCACGGTTGATAGCTTCAGAGAGCAGATGGAGGCTTTGAGCGAAGCGGGATACACCTCGATCTTCTTCGGAGATCTTCTCGGGTATGTTAAGGAAGGAACTCGTCTTCCCGAAAAGCCCATCCTTATAACATTTGATGACGGTTATCTGTCAAATTTAACTCTTGCATATCCTATTCTTGATGAGTATGGTCACAAAGCAACGGTTGCTATTGTCGGAATAACTGCAGGATGCTATACCTACAAGGACACGGGAGTTCCGATATATCCTCATTTCAGCCTTGAAGCGGCAAAAATGGCATACGGAAGCGGAATATTTGATTTTCAGTCTCATACCTATGATATGCACCAGAACGATCTTGATGAGGACCCGCGAAAGGGAATGCTTCAAAAGGAGAACGAGAGTGAAGAGGACTATATAAAAGCCATAAGGAAGGATTTTTTTCTTTCAAAGTCGCTTCTTGAAAGCGAGATAGGAGGACGGTGCTTTGTTATCGTCTATCCGCATGGAAAATGTACTCCTCTTGCCGATTCCGTGCTTGCCGAAGCGGGCGCAGAGATCAGCGTTACCGTTGAGAGTGGAATAAGTACAGTGAAAATGTGGGATATGAGCTCTCTCAGATTTCTATGCCGATTAAATATGGATGATAATATTAGCGGTGAGGAGCTTATTTTGCTTCTTGAATAATAAACGGATAAAAAGAAATTTGAGCCAGCTCTTTATCTCTTGACTTTTTGGCTGTTTTGTGTTAACATATTTTGAGATAAGAAGTTGGGAGGTGATTTTTTGAATTCGGTACAAATTTTCTTTGCGCTAATAAGAAACCAGCTCTTTAATAGTCCTGTTCCTGATGGAATAGAGTCTTTTCTTAACGATGAGATGCTGGATATCCTGTATAAAAGCGCAAAGGCACACGATCTTTCCACAATTATCAGCTCTGCACTTGAAAAAAATTCACTTTTCGTCGGTGAAGAGATAATCAAAAAATTCAAAAATCAAGAGCTTCTTTCGTTTTACCGATACACATGCATGAAAAATGAGCTTGATAAAATGAGAGAGATATTTTCTGCTGAAAAAATACCCTTTATTCCTCTCAAGGGAGCCATAATTCGAAATTATTATCCTGAGCCGCATTTGCGTACAAGCAGTGACATTGATGTTCTTGTTCATGAAAGAGACGCAGAAGCGGCAGTGAAGCTTCTGAAGGAAAAAGCGGAATATAGCGGCGGAGAGAACAGAGGGTATCATAATTATTCGCTTTATTCCCCTGTGGGAGTTCATATTGAGCTTCACTTTAACTTGCTCGAAAATATGGAAAAAATTGACAAACTATTGTCCCGTGCCTGGGAATATGCATTGCCCGCAAACGAAGGAACGGAATATCTCTTTACGAATGAATTTATGATCTTTTATATCATAGCTCATATGTCATATCATTTTTCCTGCGGTGGTTGCGGTGTTCGACCGTTTATAGATCTTTTACTTCTTGAAAAGAACGTGGAATACGATAGTGCGATTCTTCAAGAAATGCTTTCGGAATGCGGTCTTAATGTTTTTTATAATGCTGCAAAGAGATTGTGCGGGGTATGGTTTTGTGAGGATGAGCATGATGAGCTGACAAAGAAAATGGAAAATTTTATTCTGACCGGCGGGGTCAATGGGAATAAAAAGATGGGTCTTGCCGCAAAACAACGGAAAAGCGGCGGGAAGCTTGCTTACTTCCTCCTTCGAATATTTCAGCCTTATGGCATTATGAAGGAAAAATATCCAATTCTTAAAACACATAAGTGTCTTTTGCCGTTTTATCAGGTGAAGAGGTGGTTTTCTCTTTTGTACGCAGGTAAGCTTTCAAGGCTAAAAAAGGAATATGACGCCGGCAAAAGTATGGATTCCAAACAGGCAGAGGATATGAACGCTTTCCTGTCAAAATTGGGGATAGAATAACAGTTCAAAGAAATATAGAAAGTTTTTTGACAAAAAAGTATGCCGTTGATTAGCTTCGCAAATAACTACAAATGAATATTAAAAAGAACCGATTCTCGATAAATCGGTTCTTTTTCGTTCGATATGATAATCTTTTTCTTTCTTTTTTGAATTAGTCAGCACAAATCAGCATTTCTATTGCAGAATAGCCTTGAGGAGAGCGTTTAAGCATTTTATCGGCCTCGGTGCAAAGTTCGATTTTTTTATAGAGACGATCATAGGGTGTTTTCGAGGCGCTTCGAGCCAGGATTTTTGCTCTGTATTCGTTTAGGATCTTGCATTTTCCAATGTCGAAAAAGGACATTCCGTCATCGGTCAGCCGTTTCACCAGCAAAAGGTCGCAAAAGGTTTTCGATATCTCACCGAAAATAATGAGGGGATCGGTGCGCTTGAAGCGAAGATAATCCAGAACTCTGAGGGCTTCCGCACTTTTGCCTTCCATGATGGCATTTGAAAGGGCAAAGGTGTCAAATTCAACATCCGCTATGCAGACATTTCGTATATCCTCATCCGTAACCTCGCATCTTTTCTCGAAAAGAACAAATGCACAGAGCTTGTCTATTTCATTTGAAAGATTATACATTCCCGTGCCGCAATATTCTATGAGGTATGATAGGTTTTTCGGGTTTATCTTTACCCCGCCGTGGGCAAAATGACGTTCAGCCCAAGAAGCGAGCCTTTGGGGAGTGCATTTTTCAAATATTACTGGTGTAAGATGCTCGGAAAGCCTTTGGATGACGGCAGATGGTTTTGAAGCCGAATATCCCTCGTCGATGCGTCCCGAAGCAATGGAAAGGATAAGCGAGGTGTATTCATAATCGCCGAGAAGCTCAAAGGCATCGAAAAGTGATTCAAGTTCGCTCGAGTTCTGTGAGTTGAAGTCAAAGCCCGATAGGATTATGAGCTTTTTTTCTGTCATCATCGGTGGCTGCATTATGGCGTCAAGAAGGGTGTCGGGCGAAAATTTTACCGAATCTATTCTTGTTATGTTAAAAAAAGCGAAGGTTGGATCGGGGCAGATAGTCTCCGACGCAAGAGACAGCGCATGGGACTTGAGATAGTCCTCCTCGCCGTAAAAAACATAGCTTCCGATATTTCCGCTCTTTAGCTGTTTTCTGAATTCCGAATCGCTTATGATCTGCATTTTTTCCTCGCTTTGTGTTTTTGATGGTAAGTGGTGTTTTATTTCCGGGCTTGACGGCCCCGTTAGGTCAAAGCTTGACAAAAAGCGTCTTCGATGACGTCTCGACAATTTCTTGTTTTAAATCCTTCTCACTGGCTTATAGTATAACATTTTTTGGCCAAATAGTCAACGATTTTTACATAATGAAATGTTTTTTGCAGTGTTTTTGCTTTTTCTAAACGAAAACGATGGGAATTTTAAAAAATCTCTTGACAAATAGGCAAAAACAGGATATAATATTGGGTGTCATTGTGTAAAAGCGTAAAAGCAACAAAAGCAACACGCTTCCGATAAACAATTATAAGGAGGTGCAGATAATGCTCAGAACTTACCAGCCTAAGAAGAGACAGAGAAAGAAGGAGCATGGCTTCAGAAAGAGAATGAAGACCGCTGACGGCAGAAACGTACTCAAGAGAAGACGTGCAAAGGGCAGAAAGAGACTCACATACTGATTCTCTGTGCTACCATCATAAACCTCCGATTGATACGAGTTCAATGCTCTTTGATTGATCGGGGTTTTTGATTTTTAAAACAATTTTTTAGTGCAATGTATAGCTTTATAACAAAGCTCTCTCCGTCACGCTGAAAGCGTGTCGCTTATCCCAAAGTGAGAGGGAGGATCAAGGATCTTTAAATACAACGTACTGATTTTAACAAAAAACAAGATGAAAACAATGACGGAAGCGACTCCCTATGAGGAGGTAATGAAAAATGAAACTTGTTGCTCTTAAGGAGCATCACCTTTATTCAAAGGCATATGCCAAGGGAAAAAAGTGCATCGGAAAACGAATTGCGGTATATGTGCTGAAGGACTATGGGGCAAAGCGGCTGATGATCGCAAATCCTGAGAAAAAATATCTCAATCGGGTTGGTATCTCAGTGTCGAAAAAGTACGGAAAGGCTCACGAGCGAAATCGTGCAAAGCGCATAGTCAGAGAAGCATACAGAACCGTTGAGAGAGACGAGAGATATCTTTTGAAAAAGGGGTTTCTTATCGTACTCGCCATAAGAGACGGCTGTCATGACGCTAAAAGCTATGAGATCGCCGCAGAGCTTCGTAATGCGCTGATTCGCCTTGAGATGTTAAACGAAAATAATTGATGCTATGAAATATGTATGCATTGCGCTTCTGCGTTTTTACCAAAAATTTATTTCGCCATTAAAAGGAACCCCGAGCTGTAGGTTCACTCCTACTTGCTCCAGCTATGCCATAGAGGCATTTCAGAAAAGAGGCTTTTTTGTGGGCTTTGCTCTCACGGTTTGGAGAGTTTTCCGTTGCAATCCCTTTTGCCGCGGAGGCTATGATCCCGTACCCGAGAAGAAGGACCGCAAAAACAAGGGGTAAGCGAATAACGTTTTGTCCACGGGGACAATGATATAAAAATCCTAAAAGGATGTGATTAAAATAGACACAATTTTAACATGGATCGGTCAGGCACTTCGCTGGGTTGAATCATGGTCGGGAAGCTACATGGTTGCGCTTCTCCTATTTTCGCTTGTTGTGGAGATAATTTTTCTCCCCTTTGATATCAAGCAGCAGAAAAATCAGATAAAGCAAGCAAAGCTCCGTCCCAAGGAAATGGCTATTCGCAATAAGTACAAGGGACGCGATGACCAGGCTACAAGACAGAAGATGCAGATGGAGATTCAGGAATTTTACCAGAAGGAAAATTTCAATCCCATGGGCGGATGTCTTCCTCTCCTTATACAACTGCCCATAATCATGGCGTTGTACGGAATAGTTATCAATCCTCTTAAATATGTTGTTGGCTTTAATGGAACTCAGATAGAGGCGATAAGGGATATTATCGTTGAAGCTCTTGATGTTAAAATCAACACTTCACAGACTATCCCCTTTATCAATCATATAAAGACTCTTGGTCTCGAAGCGTTCAGTAGCGTTGAGGGCTTTGCAGAAAAGGTTACGAGCCTTGATTCTCTACCGAATTTCAACGTTTTCGGAAATTTCAATCTCGGACTTATACCAAGCGAGGGAGGATGGAGCTGGCTTCTCATAATTCCCGTGCTGGTATTCGTTTTCCAGTTTGCTTCAACAAAGCTGATGCGTAAGTTTACCTATCAGGCTCCTTCCGCACAGGATGCAAACATGGGATGCTCAAATACTGTTATGGATGTTACAATGCCTCTCATGCCAACATATTTTGCATATGTTCTTCCCGGTGCTGTCGGCATTTATTGGGTATCAAAAAACATTCTGTCTTTTGTTAAGAGATTCGTTCTCTCAAAGGCAATGCCCATGCCCGTGTTTACAGACGAGGACTATAAAGCTGCTGAGCAGGAGCTGAAGAACAAGTCACCTAAGAAGAAGGACAATGAGGGTGGAAACGGATACAGCGCAAGCGGAAAATACGTTCGCTCGCTGCACCATATCGACGACGAGGATTTCGAGGACACTCGAGAGAGGGCGCTTGCCGCAAAGGCCGCTGCCGAAAAGGCTGCTGAGGAAGAAAAGAAAGCGGCAGAAGAGAAGGCAAAGAGTAAAAAAGGTATGGCTGCTCCCGTTAAGGAAGACAAAAAAGATAACGAAGAAGATAAAAAAACTGAAGAATAATACGGAGTTTAAAAACGTGAAAAAGGAAATTACAGTTAGTGCAAAGAGTGTAGAAGAGGCACTTGAAAAGGCGGTCGCAGAATTTGGAGCTTCCGATGTCAGCGCTATTGAATATACTGTTCTTGAGGAAGCAAAGAAGGGCTTTTTCGGAATTGGAGGAACACAGGCAAAGATTCTTGCAAGCTATGAAGATGTTCTTTACGGCAAGGCGGCGGCAGTTGCATTCGTCAAAAAGCTCGTTGCTGATATGAATCTTGATGCATCTGTAACCGTTCGCAACGGCGATAACAATGATACTATAATCAGCATCGACGGAGAAAGCGCAGGAGTTCTTATCGGTCACCACGGTGACACCCTCGATTCTCTCCAGTATCTTGCAAATCTTGCCGCAAACAAAAAGGTTGAGGGCGAAAAGAAGGAATATTGCAAGATAACCATTGATATAGAGAATTACAGAGCTAAGAGAGAGGAAACTCTCCGCACATTTGCCCGCCGCATGGCCGGTAAGGTGGTAAAATATAAAAAGAGCGTTATGCTCGAGCCTATGAACCCCTATGAGAGACGCATAATCCATTCCGAAATTCAGGGAATCGAGGGCGTTTCTACAAATTCCATCGGCTCTGAAAACAACCGTAAGATCGTTATTTATCTGGACGATAAAAAGACGAATGACTAATTTTGTGGGGCTGATTCACATTCGTGAGTCAGCCCCGTTTTTAGAATTTGGATCTGGCATCGGTTATCCCAACAGAATTTGCGGCAACTTACCGATTAACAAAAAACAGAAAAAACAAGAGGCTTTGAGATGAAAAGATTTGATACTATCGCAGCTGTTTCAACTCCGCGCGGCAAGGGCGGAGTTGCGATGATCAGAATAAGCGGAGAGCAGGCAACGGAGTTTGCATCAAAGGTGTTTTTTCCTAAAAACGGGAAGAACCTTTCAGATATAGGTTGCGGAAAAGCCGTTTACGGCGTTATCAAGGAATACGATGCCGACGGAAACAGCTTTATACTTGATGACGGCATTGCAACGGTTTTTATTGCCCCCAAATCTTTTACGGGCGAGAATACCGTTGAGATCTGCTGTCACGGAGGTACGCTTATAACCGAAAGAGTTCTTACCGCATGCCTTGCGGCGGGGTGCCGACAGGCGGAAGCAGGTGAATTTACAAGACGGGCTTTTGTTTCGGGGAGAATGAGCCTAAGTCAAGCGGAGGATCTGGGGGCATTACTCGATGCGAGAACGGACGGTCAGCTTCTCCTTTCGAGAAACGGTCTTGAAGGACATCTTACAAATGCCATCGGCATTTGTTATGAGGATATAAGAAGTATTCTTTCCGGTGTCTATGCAAAGATAGATTTTCCAGATGAGGATCTTGCGTCCATTGATGAGGAAAAGATGCTTCAGCTTGTTAGAGAAACGAAGGATAGGCTGATATCTCTTGAAAAGACCTATAAAACCGGAAGGGCGGTTCGCGAGGGCGTTAAAACCGTTATCTGCGGGAGAGCGAACGGCGGAAAAAGCTCTCTTTATAACAGAATTTTGGGAAGAGATGCGGCGATCGTCACGGATATTCCCGGCACAACGAGAGATATTCTTGAACAGACGGCTGCAATGGGAAAGGTGACACTGCTCCTTTGCGATACGGCGGGTCTGCGGGAAACGGATGATAAGGTGGAAAGCATAGGAATCGAGCGAAGTCGCATAGCAATTGAGTCAGCAGAGCTGATATTTGCGGTTTTTGATGCTTCTTGTCCGTTTAATGAGGAGGATAAAGCTCTTGCAAGAGACCTTTCGGGAAAACATGGAGTTATCGCAATTTTGAATAAATGCGATCTTGCAAAGGACGACGTTGAAATGGCAAAAAAACATCTATCAGGCATAGAAAATCATGTTTGCATTTCCGCAAAAACAGGCGAGGGATATGAGAAGCTTGTAGGAAAAGTCGAGGAGATGTTTGACCTCGGAGAAATAGACCTCAGATACGATGCGGTGGTAACGAGTGCAAGACAGCATTCGGCGATTTTAAGGGCAATTTCCCATTTAAAAAATGCTGAGGATGCTCTTGCGATGGGCCTTACGATAGATCTTTGCGGAACGGATATGGAATGCGCAATGTCCTCTCTTGCAGAAATCGACGGCAGGGAAGTTACAGAGGATATAGTATCCGATATTTTTGCACATTTCTGCGTTGGAAAGTAATTTTTATACATCGGATAATAATCGAAAATTTTACTATTTGTTTCTTTTTTGTGCAAAATGCAGAAAAAGCACTTTTGTCACAAAAGATGTTGAAAAAACCCCCGACGGGTTTTCCACAGGCATAAATATCAAACCACAAAAAACAAGCTTGATTTTGATGGGTTTTACACAGTTTCCACAGAGTTTTCCACAATTTTGAACAACGTGAAGCATCAGAAGATGTTTTTTTGCATTTGTTCAAAATGACGAAAAACAGGATTTTCGACAGGAACAAGTACCTGAAAAACATGATTTGGGTTGTATTTCGCATGGTCGATATTTTTAACTCTAAAATCTGCAAAAAACATAAATAAAAAAGTTGACCTCTTTTTAAGGTCGACTTTTTTTGTTCCAATATATTAAAATTATATTACAAATTCAAAATATTACTTGAAAAAACGGAAAAAATAATATATAATCAGACTAAATATAAATACCTCGCAAATACTGTCGGAAAGGAAGGGTATTAAGCATGGAAAATTCAAAGAATATGAAAATGGGTACGATGATATTCGATATCCCCCACAAAAAAGAAGAATCTACAAAGGAAATGCTCCGCACCGTTTATGATGCTATGAGTGAAAAGGGATATAATCCTATAAATCAGATCGTTGGATATCTTCTATCAGAGGATCCCACATATATCACCAACCATAAGGGTGCAAGAAGTCTCATCCGAAAGATCGACCGCGATGAGCTTCTGAACGAGCTTGTAAGGGACTATCTTGATGTTTGATAAAGAAATGTCAAATGATGGTTTTTTGAGATTTGTCACTCTCGGAAGCGGAAAAGAAGCTGATGCGTCTTCTTTTCCGCCTCTTGTGCTTGCCATAGGGAACTTTGATGGTGTTCATCTCGGTCATAAGCAGTTGATAAAGGGCGCCGTTTCGATTGCTGCGGATTTCAGAAAAAAAGGCAAGAAAGTAGCAAGCGGAGTCTTTTGCTTTGAAATTTCCCCAGCCGATCTTTTGAGTGATTCTCCGCCTCCCCATATAACGTCTCTTGAGGAGAAGTTGAAAATTTTTGCTTCTCTCGGTGCAGAATACGGTGTTATTTGCGATTTTTCAAGGGTTAAGGACGTGGAAGCCGAGGATTTCATCAAAATTCTGAAAGAAAAATGCTCTTGCCACTCCATCATTTGCGGTTTTAATTTCCGATTTGGGAAAATGGGTAAAGGCACTCCCGAAATGCTTAAAAAAAGTGAATTTTTCGGTGAGGACGCTTTTGTTTTCGATGCGATAACAGACGGCGGAAGTCCTATAAGCTCCAGCCGCATAAGAAAAGATATCGCCGGTGGAGACATCGAGAGCGCAAATCGCCTGCTGGGCCGTCCTTTTACTATTGCGGGCAAGGTTATCCACGGTAAGGCACTTGGTAGAAGCCTTGGTATGCCCACGGTCAACCAAAGCTTTGTGGAAAAATCGCTTATACCGAAAAGCGGTATATATATAAGCTCCGTAAAAATAGGAGAAAAAAGCTTTGCGGCTGTGACAAACATCGGAAAAAGACCCACTTTTGAAGATAGCGATATTATAAATTGCGAGACCCACATTATTGATTTTGACGGGGATCTTTATGACGAGGAAATTTCTGTTCAGCTTCACAAGAGAATAAGAGACGAAAAAAAATTTGCCTCAAGCGAGGAGCTTATCTTCGCAATCGAGCAGGATGTTTTTAGGGCTAAAGAATATTTCTCGGGAAAATTATAAATTTTAAACGCAGAGGTGATAATCTTGTTTTTCAAATGCAAAAAAGCCATAGTTCTTCTTTGCATAGCGGTTTTTGCGACGGTTTTTTCACTGCCCTCCTTTGCCGTCGCTCCAATTCCCGCCCTTGATGATGCAAAGGCGGTATATTTTTATAATGTGGAGCAGAAAAAGGCAATGGCGGAAAAGGATGCCACTCTCTCGGTTTATCCCGCATCAACCGTCAAGATAATGACGGGACTCGTTGCCATAGAATCCCTCTCGTCAAGGCTTTCCGAAAAGGTGACGATAACAGAGGAAATGCTAAAAGGTGTTACGGGAAACAACATAAAGCTGAAGGCAGGAGAGTCTGTAACAGTTCTTGATCTGCTTTACGGATTGCTTGTGGGCGGAGCAAACGATGCTGCATCCGCACTTGCATTTACCGTTGCAGGCAATATTGAAAATTATACAGCTCTTATGAATGAAAAGGCGGCAGAGCTTGGCGCACTTGATACGAATTATACCAATGTTTCGGGAATGCACGATCCTGCAATGGTCACAACGGCGTACGACACATTCCTCATTGCAAAGGCTGCATCGGAAAATTCGATATTTACCGAAATCTCTTCCGAGAGCAGATATCAGATGCCAAAAACTAATATTGCCTCGGAGCGCAATATTTATAATAAAAATTACCTTATCTCGCGCTATACCGAGACGAAATATTATAACAAATATGTAAAGGGACTCAATTCCGGATCCACGACACAAGGCGGATATTGCCTTGCAACCTTTGCCCAAAAGGATGGTCAGACTTATATCTGCGTTGTTCTGGGAGCAGCGGAAAAAGAAGGAGATATCTGCTCATATACTGTTGCAAATTCTCTCATAAATTGGGCGTTCTCCTCATATGGATATGTTGAGGTTATTTCAAAGGACAAGCTGGTTTGCGAGGTGGAGGTTGAGCTTTCGGAGGATGTTGATCATGTAACTCTGCGTCCCGCAAGCTCTCTTACCGTTTTTCTTCCTCTTGATATCGACAAGGAAAAGGACCTTGTTTACAGCAATAAAATAGCCTCGCCTTGCCTTACAGCACCTGTTGAAGAAGGGCAGGTTGCGGGCTTTATCAGCGTTGAACTTGATGGAGAGGTGCTTGGAAGTGTTGACCTTGTTACAATGAATAAGGTCGACAGAAGCGAATTTCTTTACAGTTTGCAAAGGATAAGAGATTTTACGACATCACGCCCCTTTATTATCACAGCAATCGTTTTTGTTGTTCTTATGGTAGCTTATATTTTGGCAAATGCTTTTTTTGTAACGAGCCGAAAGCCTAGAAGGCATTATCATAGAAAAAGATAAATGGGATACGAGTGCAGTATGGAAAGGTTTTGATCAAGCTTTTCCAAAAGCTTGCGTGGTCAAGCGCACGTGCACTTGTCGCCACCGCAGTGGCGAAATGTCCCGAGCGGCGCTTTCTTTTGCTAAGCTTTTCTTTGCGCCTGTCGCAACAAAGAAAAGCGGGCAAAGGGTTTGAATGTGCGAAATTCAGAGTGATAAATATTAAATTGCACCTTGAACGCTCACTAAATAGCATAAGCAGAAATCGTTTATCCGCTTTTTCTTTGATGCCACAGGCGCAAAGAAAAAGCTTGGCAAAAAGAAACGCCGCTAAAAGGCGTTTCGCCTCTGCGGAGGCGACCGGCGCTGTCGAAGTCGGAGGCCAAGCGGTCTTAGGAAGACAATGTCATAAATCAACTCCTTGGCCCACAGATCGACATGGCCACGATCCGACTTCGCTTTTTCTTTGATGCCACAGGCGCAAAGAAAAAGCTTGGCAAAAAGAAACGCCGCTAAAAGGCGTTTGGCCTCTGCGGAGGCGACCGGCGCTGTCGCCGGCTCCC
>JAZUPD010000004.1:0-18968 GCA_045604985.1 Eubacteriales bacterium | reverse complement strand
GCTTGGCCTCCGACTTTAGCACGTTGAAAAGTGCTCCGATTATATTATATAGCATTTGATCAAATATTGCAATAGTTTTTAGAAAAGGCGGGTACATAAATGAAAAAGAAATTCACCATTACCATTGCGGATACCGAGATGAATATCATTACGGATGAGTCGCCGGAGTTTGTTGACGAGATAGTCGGGATACTTGACAGAAAGATAAGAGAGATAAATACGGCGAGCAGGCGGTGTTCGAGAAACGAGGCGGCGCTTCTTTGCGCTCTTGATTATTGCTCGGACAAGATCAAGATGCAGAGAAGGGTCAGGGGCTTTGATGCTGAAATGGCTCTAAAAAATGCACAGATAAATCATCTTATGGCGGAAAACGAAAAGCTGCGTCAAAAGCTTAGCGAAAAAGGAATAAAGGTAGACTGAAAATGCCCGCAGAAAAAAAGAAAACTCCGGAACTTCTTTCGCCTGCGGGTTCAATGCGTGCTCTTGAAGCTGCGATTGATGCAGGGGCTGATGCGGTGTATTTCGGAGCTTCATCCTTTAATGCAAGGATCGGAGCGAAGAATTTTACGGAAAAAGAGCTGGAAGAAGCTTTTTACAAGTGCCATTCATATGACATCAAGGCTTATCTGACTCTCAACACTCTGACACTTGACAGGGAAATGACGGATTATCTGAGGATCGCACATCAGGCGTGGCGACTTGGTGCGGATGCGCTGATAGTGGCAGATCCGGGGGGCGCTGCGGCGATAAAACGACATTATCCGGAAATAGAGCTTCACGCAAGTACTCAGATGTCGGGACATAATGTTGACGGGGCGAAGGTCCTTTATGAAAACGGCTTTTCGAGAATGGTTCTTGCCAGAGAAACTTCATTCCAAAACATCAAGCATTTCACCGAAAATTCGCCCATTGAGGCTGAGATTTTCGTTCACGGAGCAATTTGCGTTTCACATTCAGGGCAATGTCTTTACAGCTCGATCGTAGGTGGAAGAAGTGGAAACCGAGGGGAATGCGCACAGCCCTGCAGACTTCCTTTTGTGGGGAGGACAGAATACCCTCTCAGTCTTCGGGATCTTAGTCTTGCTCCGCATATTCCTGCCGTTATCGAAAGCGGAGTGGCTTCTCTTAAAATTGAAGGCAGAATGAAATCTGCGGAGTATGTTCATGCGGTGACAAAGGTTTATCGCACACTTCTTGACGAGTGTAGGGGTGCAAGCTCGGAGGAGATGAGATATCTTTCTTCAGTCTTTTCGAGAGGCGGCTTTACCGACGGCTATTTTACGGAAAATATCGGCAGAGAGATGCTTGGAATAAGAAGCAATGAGGACAAGGAAAGCACAAGGACTCTTCAGAGCTTTTCGGGAATAAAGAAAAAGCTTCCCATATCTCTCAGTGCCACCTTTGAAGCGGACAAGCCCTCGCGCTTGACTCTTTGGAAAGGCGAAAAAAGCGTTACTCTTTACGGGGATTCTCCCTTTGAGGCGATAAATGCCCCGATGACGAGGGAGAGCGTCGTTGCGAGTCTTTCAAAACTCGGAGACTCACCTTTTTATGTGGAAAAAAACGATATCGACATAAAGGGGAATATAATGCTTCCCGTCTCAAAGCTCAATGCACTGCGCAGAAGTGCCGTGGGGGCACTCATAGGCTCGCCTCTAAGAGAGCTTTGCGAGAAAAAATATGAGAAGAAAGCCCCTTTGGGACAGAGAAAAAATCAGAGGAGCGCACGCTTTTATTCTGCCGAGAGTATAACGGAAAATGCACTTCGGTATTTTGAAAGAATATATCTTCCTCTTGATGAATATTGCGAGAGAGCAAACGGAGTCGTGCTTCCGGCAGTGATATTTGACAGCGAGAGGGCGGCGGTGAAGTCAGAGCTTGAAAATGCTGTGAAAAAGGGAGCAATATATGCTCTTGTGGGAAATACGGGACATCTTTCCCTTGCCCTTGAGGCGGGACTCGTGCCGATAGGTGATTTTAGGCTGAATGTTTTCAACCGAGAAAGTGCGGCGGTGCTTGAAGAACTTGGGTTTGAAAGTTATATCCTTTCTCCCGAGCTTAATTTGCCCCAGATAAGGGACATCGGAGGCACTTCGTCAGTTATAGTCTATGGAAGGCTTCCGCTTATGCTTCTTGAAAAATGCGCCATAAAGGAAGTTGCATCTTGTGACGATTGCGAAAAGGGAAGAGCTGTGCTGAAGGACAGAAGGGGAGTCGTTTTTCCCGTCCTTCGAGAGAGAGAACACAGAAATATTATATATAATTCGCTCCCCACTTATATGGGAGACAGAAAAAATGCACTTGACAGGAACGGCATTTCGGATATCCACTTTATCTTCTCCGTCGAAAGCGGAAAGAAAGTTGATGAAGTTATTTCTGCCTTTGAAAGGGGAGAAAGTCTTGAAAATGCCGTGAGAAGGATCAAGGACTGATTTGTGAGGTAAATATATGAGTAAGGTAGATGTGAAAATAAAGTTAACCCGTGGTATGAAAATGCCGAAATACGCAACGGAAGGTGCTGCTGCGCTTGATCTTTGCGCAGCACTTGACGAAGGCGAGAAGATCGTTCTTGCACCCGGCGAGAGAAAGCTTATTCCCACGGGAATATCCCTTGAACCGAAAAGTAATGACGTAGTTGCCGTTATCGCAGCAAGAAGCGGGCTTGGCACCAAGAAGGGGATATGTCTTTCAAACGGAATAGGCATTGTCGACAGTGATTACAGAGGAGAGGTCTGCGTTGGTCTTTTCAATACAGGAAAAGAAGATTTTGTCATCGAGCGCGGTGATAGAATTGCTCAGATGATGTTTCTTCCCGTTCTTGCGGCTACCCTTATTGAGAGCGAGGAGCTTGATACCACCGAGCGCGGTGCGGGGGGCTTCGGCTCAACGGGAGTGAAATGATATGAAATTTATTCTTGCATCAAAATCTCCGAGAAGAAAAGAGATACTTGAAGCTCTTGGACTTGATTTCGATATAGTAACAAGCGATGCGGACGAAAGATATGCCGAAGGGACGGCTCCATGCGATGTTGTTATGACACTGTCTGCCAGAAAGGCGGCAGCGGTGAAGGCTCATTTGGAAAAGATAGGCGAGGATATTTCAGACACCGTGATAATTGCGGCAGACACCGTTGTAAGTGTGGCAGGGGAGATACTGGGAAAGCCTCGTGACAGAGGAGATGCGGAGAGGATGCTCACTATGCTCAGTGGCAGCGAGCATTCGGTGCTAAGCGGAATAACCGTTATTTATGGTGGCTCCAGTGCCTCCGCATATGAAGAGACTTTCGTGCGTTTTTCGCATATGTCGGAGAGCGAAATAAAATGGTATGCCCATAGCGGAGAGCCTGACGATAAGGCGGGGGCTTACGCCATTCAGGGCTATGCATCAATGTGGGTAGAGGGTATAGACGGATGTTATTTCAACGTTGTCGGTCTGCCTGTTGCTTGCCTTCGCAAACTGCTTTTACGAGTTTTCGGAATAAGGCTTTCTGATTATTTGAGATAAGAAAGGTGTGACTATATTATGAACAAACAGATAGGAATTGACCTTGGTACAGCCAATACTCTTTTTTACATGAAGGGAAAAGGAATAGTACTGCGCGAACCTTCGGTGGTTGCCAAAAACAGCGTTACCGGAAAGGTGGTATCTGTTGGCTTGGATGCTAAAAAAATGCTTGGCAAGACCCCCGGTACGATTGCCGCATTCCGTCCCTTGAAGGGCGGTGTTATTGCCGACTTTGACGTTACTGCGGAGATGCTTCATCAATTTTTCCGCAAGATAAATACAGGTGGCTTTTTCAATCGCCCGAATGTTATAATCTGTATCCCTTATGGAGTTACGGAGGTCGAAAAAAAGGCGTTTGAGGATGCGGCGTACGATGCTATGTCCCGTTCTGTTGACCTGGTTGAAGAACCGATGGCTGCGGCTATAGGCTCCGGGCTTCGTATAGCAAGTCCAAGAGGCAGCATGATAGTCGATATTGGAGGCGGAACTACCGAGGTCGCCGTTATCAGCCTTGACGGTATCGTTGTTTCCCGCTCCATAAGAGTTGCGGGAGACGAGCTTGACGATGCTATCGTCCAGTATGTAAGACGCCGATTCAACATGACTATCGGTATGCCCATGGGTGAAGAATTGAAAAAGCGTATCGGCTCGGTTCATTGGTCTTCGGATAATGCTGAGATGGATGTCAGTGGCAGAGATATGAAAACGGGACTTCCCACAACGCTCCATATCACATCGGGTGATATAAGGGAGGCAACAAGCGAGCAGATCGACCGCATAATTGAATGTATAAAGACCACACTTGAGATGACTCCTCCGGAGCTTTCGGCAGATATTTTCGATTCCGGCATAATGCTTGCCGGAGGCGGGGCTCTTCTTCGCGGGCTTCCCGCACTCATTACCGAGAGAACGGGTCTTAAGGTCAATGTCGCTGCGAAGCCCCTTGACTGCGTTGCCCTGGGACTTGGAAAGGGAATCGAGGATCCGAGGATAATCCGAAACGTTGTTCTTTCACGCTCAAAATAAATTTCGAAAGAGATAAGCTGTCATGCCAAAATTTTTCAAATCACGATTCTTCGTAATAGCACTTCTTATAGCCATCGTTCTTGTGACGGTTCCTACGGTCCTCAGCATTATGGGGCAGGGCGATTACGTCCGCTCGGCACTGGGTACTGTGGCTACCCCATTTCGTTATGCCTTCACCTCCGTGGCAGAGGCAATAGACGGATTTATTAGCTATTTTGGAGAATTTGACCGAATAAATGCCGAAAACAGAATACTTAAGGATAAAATTGATGAGCTTGAAAAAAGAATTTCGGCGGCAGATGCCATAAATGAGGAAAATCGCTGGCTTTACGGATATCTTGGACTAAAGCGAGAGAATATCGACTATGAATTTGAGGCGGCAAGAGTCATTGGCAGAGAAAGCGGAAATTACATGACCGTTTTCACTCTTAACCGCGGCTCGATGCACGATATAAAGACCAATATGCCCGTTGTGACTGAGGACGGCATCGTCGGTTATGTCAGTGAGGTAGGTATGAATTGGTGCAAGGTCGTCACTATCCTTGAGACCGCATCCTCCGTCGGTGCATATGTTGAACGCTCGGGCGAGCTGGGACTTGTTGAGGGTGTTTATGAGCTTAAAGGCAGTGGTATTTGCAAAATGTCATATCTGCCCGCCGAGGCTGATATAAGGGTTGGAGACGTTATTCTTTCCAGCGGTATAGGAAGCTTTTATCCGAGAGGTCTCGTTATCGGCAAAGTCACAGAGCTTGTGCCTGATGAATATAGCAGAACTCTTGAAGCCGCTGTTGAGCCTGCGGCAGATCTTTCAGATATCAGAAATGTTATGATAATCAAGAGCTTTAACGCTTATACCGAATATGATGGGGAGGACGGTGTTAAAGTTGAATAATCAGCTTTCTCCTATTTCCTGGCAGGCACTCCTTAAAAAGAGCATCGTCTGGGGTATATGGCTCTTCTTTCTTACGATAATTCAGACATCGTTTTTTTCAGTACTGCGTGTTTTCGGCGCAGTGCCTGACCTTGTTTTACCTGCCGTTATAGTCATCGCCGTCTATGACAGAGAGCGTATGGGTACGATAGCGGGTATCATGGGCGGATTTTTTGCCGATGCGCTGGGCGGCTCAGGCATATCGCTTTCGCCAATTTCATATATGATATGCGGAATAACGGTTGCTTTACTCGCTTATTCCGTGCTTCGCCGTGATTTTGCCTCGTGGCTTGTGGGGGTGGTCATATCTCTTGTTATTGGAGGTGTTTTTTCTGTGATCACCGCATTTTTGGCACATCGAAATGCCTCTTTCGGCTTTGCGAAAATCTTTTCAGAACTTCTTGTGCCGCAGTTTTTTGCTTCACTTATTCTCGCACTCCCAATATATTTTCTCACTAAGCTTATCTGGTCGAGATTTTTTGACAATAGGGAGATGGAGGGTTAATTTATCTAAAATCTTGAGGAAAGGAATGAAAAGTCAGCTATGCAGAGAAAAAGGACTGCCGGGAAAAGAAAAGCAGGCATATCTTTCAGTGTTAGACTCATTATAATAGCCGTGCTTTTCTCCGCCGTTACAATATTTTATATTACGAAACTTGCAAATATCCAGCTTGTGAACAGAAGTCTTTATACATCGTCATCTCAAAAGACCTATTCCCGCACCGTTACGATAAGAGCGCAGAGGGGCGAGATCTTTGACCGAAACGGAAAGGCTCTTGTTACAAACGTTTATACTTATAATCTTGAATTTGACTACGGATCTCTTTCAAAGAATGCGGAGGTTTCAAACCATGTCATTCTCGGGGTTATCGACGCTTTTCGTGAGACCGGAAATGCCGAAAAGAGGACTCTGAGCAAATTTCCGCTTTTGGGATTATATCCCGATTATATTTTTGATCCGAATCTTATGGAAAACCCAACTTACAAGGCGAAATATGACAGAGCTATAAAAGAACTGGGCTTCCATGAGGATAAGGAAGGCAATCCCATCGAAAATACAGCTGCAGAGCTTGTGGAAAAAATGATAAAAAAATATAAGCTTGATGCTGTAGACGAGAATGGAGAGCCTCTTTATACGGATGAGGAAAAAGACGAGCTTTTGCGAGTCAGATTTGATATGGCTTTCGTGCAATTCAGTTCTGTAGAGCCTTATGTTTTTGCCGAGGATGTTGATCTAAAGCTCATAACTTATATGAAGGAAAGTGAGCTTAGGGGAATAATGTTCACCGAAAAGGTCACAAGAAAATATGAATATCCGGGTTATGCCTCCCATATTCTCGGAAGAGTAGGCCCGATTCATGCCGAAGATCTTGAGTATTATAGCGAAAAGGGCTATAAGATGAATGCGGTGGTGGGGGTTGACGGCTGTGAGGAAGCATTTGAGGAGTTTCTTCATGGAACGGACGGCACGATGGTCATTGAAGAGGATGAAAATGGAAATATCCTCTCACAGCATATTTCAAAAGAGCCGATAAGCGGAAATGATGTTTGGCTTACCATTGATATTGATATTCAGATGGCTGCGGAGGACGGACTTCGCGACAATATAAAGTATATCAATGAAAAGGCGGCGAGTACGGACGGAAAACTCGACGGCGAAGATGCGGCGGCGGGTGCCCTTACTGCTATCAGTACCACGGGTGAAATATATGCAGTTGCCTCATATCCTACATATGACCTTTCAAAATGGTCAACGGATTATGATGTGTGGAAAGAAGACGAGACAAAGCCACTTTACAACAGAGCCCTTATGGGACAATATCAGCCGGGTTCTACCTTCAAGGTCGGTGTTGCCTTGGCGGCACTGGAGGAGGGAATAATAACCCCAAATACGACTATCACGGATAAGGGTAGATATACCTTCTATGATGAAAACGGCCCCAGATGCTGGATCTATCTTCAGAGAAACAGTACCCATGGCACGATAAATGTTATTGAGGCAATACAACATTCATGCAACTATTTTTTCTATGATATTGGAAGACAGCTTACTATATCAAGGATGAATGAATATTGTCTCTCATACGGTCTGGGTCTTAAAACGGGTATTGAGCTTACTGAAAACACCGGTATTTTGGCGGGGCCCGAATACAGAGCCGAAGCGGGAGCAAGTGAATGGTTCCCGGGCGACACACTGCAGGCGGCTATCGGTCAGTCTGACAACCTTTTTACGCCGCTTCAGATAAGTGCGTATACCTCAACCATTGTGAACGGGGGAGAAAGGTTTTCGACCCATTTGCTTGGAAGCGTTCGCAAGTTTTACACAAATGAGATCATATATGAATATCAGCCGAAAAAGCTTGGCGATGTGGAGATGAGCGAGCTTACTCACAGAACCATCAAAACCGCCATGAAGAGCGTTACCGAAAATGGCTCGGCATCGAGACTTTTTAGCTCTTATCCTATTACGATCGGCGGTAAAACGGGAACGGCACAGGTGAGCTCAAAGAAAAGTGATAATGCTGTTTTCACCGCATTTGCCCCTTTTGATGAACCCGAGATCGTTGCGACCTGCGTTATAGAACAGGGAAATAACGGAACGGATGCGGGCTATACCGTAAGGGATGTTTTCGATTGTTATTTTGGCATCGGAAAGTATAGTTCAAAAAGTGAATAAAGCAAAAATTACACAAAAAAGAGGCTGAACCGAATTACTTTCGTTTAGCCTCTTTTTGCTTAAATGAAAATAGTTTTTTCAGCTTGCTACACAGATTGGCAAAGCTATCAACCGAAAAGATCACGTTAAAAAGTGAGTCGGATCACCTTATTAGGTAAACCGACTCTTTTCTCATATATGGGGTAAAGAATTTAACAGTATAAAATGCTATACGGTATATCTTTCATACATAATGACTCTATATTTTTATTTGTTGGGATCAAGATATTTCCAGTATGAGGACAGGTAATTTATTCCCGACCATACGGTGAAGAGGGTCATTGATGCCATCGTCAGATAGGTAAGGATGTGATAATTTGTCCATCCAGGGTTTGCAACCATGTCAATTATCTCAAAGATAACAGGCTCAAGTAAAGCGCTAACGATATAAATTATCTGAGTTACGGTCTTTATCTTGCCGAGCATATTTGCTGCAACGACGATTCCTGCCGAGCTTGAAGCAACAAGTCTTATGGAGGTCACCGTAAGCTCACGCATGATGACGATAAGAGTGGTTATCATGCAAAAAAACCTGAGATAACCTTCAAACTTGTATGTAAGAACAACTAGAGTAGAAATGACCATAAATTTGTCTGCAAGAGGGTCAAGAAATTTGCCGAAATCCGTTATCAGATTGTGTTTTCTTGCAATTTTTCCGTCAAGCATATCAGTGAGGGCAGTTGCGCCGAAGATAGCCGCCGCAAGAATACCTGAAAGAATAGTTCCGAGGGGCAAAAGCATGACGATTACTATAACGGGAACCATGATGAGACGGAGAACTGTCAGTTTATTGGGAAGATTCATTTTTTACCTCCAAATTATGCGAGAGCATGACCGATAAGGTCATAATCCTCTGCGGAATCTATTTTTATATCTACGAAGCTGCCGGATGTTATCTTTTTATCCGATGTGAAGAACACTTTTCCGTCGATCTCTGGAGCATCCATATATGATCTGCCGTAATAGGTCTCGGAAACCACGTCGTAATCCTCGCAGAGAACTTTTAGAACCTTTCCTACGAGGGTGTCGTTCCTTTCTGCGTCAATTACCAGCTGACGGCTCATCAGGATATCGCATCTGTTTTGCTTTATCTGCTCGTCTATATGACCTTCAAAGTCGTATGCGGGAGTTCCTTCCTCTCGGGAATAGGTGAATGCACCCATATGCTCGAATTTTGCGTCTCTGACAAATTCACAAAGCACGTCGAAATCCTCCTCCGTCTCTCCGGGGAAGCCTACGATGAATGTAGTTCTTATGACGATATCGGGAATCTCACGGCGAAGCTTTGCAATAACATCCTTGATCATAACGCTGTCGCCATGTCGATTCATGCGCTTCAGAATTTTATCTGAAATATGCTGAAGGGGCATATCTATGTATTTTACTATTCTGTCGTTGTCCCGTATCTCCTTAATAAGCTCGTCAGTAATTTTATCGGGATAGCAGTAAAGTATCCTTATCCACGGAATCGAGGTTTCCTCGGTTATTCTATGCAGGAGTGCGGCAAGCTTATATTCACCGTAGATGTCCGCACCATATCTGGTAACGTCCTGAGCAACTACTGTAAGCTCCTTTACTCCCAGCATCTCGAGCTGCTTTGCTTCGGCTATGATATCATCCATTTCTCTTGAACGGAAGCGTCCTCTGATAGAAGGGATTGCACAGTATGTACATCTGTTGTCGCAACCCTCAGCAATTTTGATATATGCCGCATAATCCGGTGTCGTCAAAATTCTGTCTCCGCCAAGTTCAACAGTGTCATTGGGCTTATATGATGAATATCTTTTGCCATTTTCGATGCTCTTTACGGCATCGACGATATCATGTATGCTTCCAACGCCCAGCACCGCATCCACCTCGGGAAGCTCCTCAAAAATATCGTCCCTATAACGCTCGGAAAGACATCCTGTAACGATTATTCCTCGCAGAGAGTGGTTTTCCTTGAGCCAGCCGATGTCGATGATATTGTCGATGGCTTCCTTTTTTGCGCTTTCGATAAAGGCGCAGGTGTTTATGATAACTATGTCTGCCTCGGTCTCCTCCGCCGTTATCTCATATCCCGCTTCCATAACGTGATGGAGCATGATCTCGGTATCCAACTGGTTTTTTGGACAGCCGAGAGAAACGAATCCGATTTTCATTGTTTTCTTGACCTCACAAAAAATTCTCCTTATAATATACCACATTTTTTGTTTTATGTCAATAAGGGAGGAAAGAAATATAAATTTATTGTTAAAATTTTAAATTTGCTTGACAATACTTTCTAGTTATGATACAATATTGCAAAAGGGCAGGGATCCCTTTTGTAATTTATACTAAAACAAGGAGAAGGAAATGAAGAAGTTAATTTGCATTGCTACGATAGTTGTTCTTTGCATTGTTATCATCTCTTGTGCACAAACCACAGGAAATAATGGCGGTACAATTACATTGGAACCTATTGAAAACCTTTCTGAATATGTTATCGTTCGAGGCGAAAAAAGTTCGGGCGAAGTAACTGCAATGACTACAGGTTTGAGAAAGGCTATAAACGAAGCAACAGACGCATCTGTTGCTGTTAAAACGGACTATTATAACTCTCAGTATGAGATACTTATAGGAAACACAGAGCGTAAGCAGTCTGTTAATGTTTTGAAGGAGCTTCGCTATAATGACTATACCATTAGAAAGATCGGAAAAAAGATAGTTGTTGCCGGCGGAAGTGAGGATGCTCTCAGGAAGGCTGTTGAACTCTTCAAAAATCAATTTATTGATGCCGAGAATAAGATTGTTAAGATTCCCACGGGAGCCGGTTATACTTATACAGGCAGTTATTCTTTTGATAAGCTTACTGTTGATGGAGTTGACATTTCCGAATTTAAGTTTGTAAATAACTCCCTTGCTAATTCTAAGAAGATTGTGGAAGAACTGCGTAATCTTTGCGGAGTAGCTTTTGAAGTTTTCGAGCAAGAAATGGTTGATGATGAGCATTATATTATTCTTGACGGATCTGAGCTTATCGTCGACAAATATTCGATAAAAGTTGAAAATGGCAACCTCGTTATCAAGGGAAGTGCAAATTCTCTCGAAAAAGCTATCGAATATTTTGAGAATAATACTATTAACGGTGTGGGAAAGGTAATTGAGCTTACCTCTGCTAACAATTATGAAGGAAGCATAGGCAAAAAAGATGTCTATACAAAGGAACAGCTGGGAAAGGTGATCCAGCAGCTTTATGATAATCCCAACATAATAGCAATCGGCGAAGAGGTTCAAGGTACGAAGGAAACTGCCATTGAAGATTGTATTATGGAATTCAAAAATGAAACGGGAGAGATGCCCGGCATTATTGGTATAGACCTTGCTTGTTATGGCATTGACCTTACCATGATAGATGATATAAAGCTTAGTTCATATATCTGTGACCTTGTTGACTATGCTGCAGACGGAGGACTGATAACTGCCAGTGCACACTGGGAAAATCCCTCTCATACATCCAATATAAGAGTCAGAGGCAGCTTTGGAACTGACAACACGAAAGAGGGCTATGAGAAGGCATTTAAAGATCTTATTACAGAGGGAACGGAATATAATGAATTTTTCAAGAACGAGCTTGCGATAAATGCACGATTCTTTAAGGCTCTTGAGGAGAACGGTGTTCCGATAATCTGGCGTCCTCTCCACGAGGCAAACGGAAACTGGTTCTGGTTCTGCATTGGACAGAAGGGATTTTGGCTTGATGCCGAATATATTATTGATGTTTGGCATTATATTTATAATTATTTTGAGAACGAATGCGGTCTTACCAACCTGTATTGGTGCTACAGCCCTAACGTTTCGGATAATATAAACGATGCTCCCATCGGTACAATGAGCACTACATATCTCTATCCGGGCGATGATTACTGCGACATGGTCGGAGTTGACTGGTATACGGAAGGAAATGTAGAGTTAAGAAAAAATGATAACTATTTGAGACTTGTTGAGCTTTCAAAAAAGCCCGGTGCAATTACTGAATTTGGTCCTACCGGTAGTATTTTGGCTACGAACACTGAAGAACAGCCCGGACTTTATAGCTGTATGGATATATATGGAACTCTTTATGAGCTTTCTAAGGATGGATGCTCCTTTGTATATCTGCTTACGTGGGGCGAACAATGGGGAGTCGGTGCAATGGGCCGAGGTGATGAAATGATGAAGACAGACCTTTGCTTAGGTCAGGCTGATATCAAGGCAATGTTCGACGCACTGAAATAATGAAGATATAATAATTTAAGGCTGATTGGCAAAATATGCGAATCAGCCTTGCTTTTTTGCCGTCCGAATACGCAGATACTGCCCTTGCAATCCGTTATAGGACGCACATCGGACCTGTTCATCCAAAGTAAAGATCATGCTCTGCAAGAAAACGGATCGGTTGTTCGATATTGTTATAATGGATTCTGATTATCTCTGCGGAAATACGGCTTCAAAATCATCAATATATTTACTGATTTTTATTGACTTTGCAGAACAAAAATGTTAAAATATCATGGAAATGAAAGGAAGGGGAGAAAAATGATATTTTTTATCGTTTTTGTGGGAATATTATTTTTATTTCTGCTTTTATCGTATCTTGCTTACAGAAAAGCGTTTTACAATAAAAAGGGAAGAAAAAGAGATGCTTCAGTGATGCCGAAAAGCGAGCAATATGCCGTCTATAAGGAGCGAACAGATGTTCTTTCATCGGAAATGAGGGCAAGAGATTGGGAGCAGATATATATAAGATCAAGGGACGGTGTACGTCTTTCTGCAAAATATCATCATATCTCGGATGACTCGCCGCTTCATATACAGTTTCACGGATATCGAGGCTCGCCTTACAGAGATTTTTGCGGCGGAAATAAACTGGCATATGACATGGGGCATAATACCCTTGTCATATGCCAGCGTGCACACCATGAAAGTGGCGGTCATACCATCTCATTTGGAATAAAGGAGCGTTTTGACTGCCTTGATTGGATTGACTATGCTAATAAGAGATTTGGAAAAGATAAAAAGATAATTATTTCCGGGGTTTCCATGGGAGCGTCAACGGTAATTATGGCTGCGGCAGAGTCGATTCCTGCAAACGTTTGCGGAATTATTGCCGACTGCCCTTATTCCTCGCCAAAGGAAATTATTTTGAAGGTCTGTGCAGGTATGGGTCTTCCTACAAGACTTTGCTATCCTTTTATATATTTCGGGGCATTTGTTTTTGGTGGATTTAAGCTGACCGAATGTGATGCGGTGCGCGGTGCGAATAACGCAAGGATTCCGATCCTTCTTATCCATGGTGAGGCAGATGATTTCGTCCCGATAGAAATGAGCCGAAAAATTGCCAAGGCAAATCCCGAAATGGTAAGGCTTTATACATTTCCGGATGCGGGGCATGGACTCAGCTATATGGTTTCATGCGAAAGATATACCGAAATCGCAACCCAATTTATAAATGAAGTGACTGAAACAAAAAAATGATAAAAATGGGGCGGATTCCGTTTTGGAATCCGCCTTTTTTCTTTATATTGAATATTTTTTACAGTAATTCTGATAATTCGTGTCATATTCCTCGCTGTCGCGTCTCAATGCCTTCAGCGATTCATGTATATCAAGATTACCGTGGAGGGTATCGACCACACACGCCGCAATATTTGAACAGTGGTCGGAGGTTCTTTCAAGATTAGTGAGAAGGTCAGACCAGACAAATCCTACCTCGACCGTGCATCCTCCCATCTGCATTCTGCGGATGTGATTTGAACGGAGCTTTTCCTTGAGATTGTCGATCACCTGCTCAAGAGGCTCAACGAGGAGAGCTGAATTTACATCGTTTTCTGTAAACGCCTTCAGCGAAAGCTCTACTATCTCGCTTACAGCCGAGGAAAGCACCCGAAGCTCCTTTTGCGCCTCCTGCGAGAAGGCAAGCTCCTTGCTTTGCATTTCTTCGGCGGATTCAACGATATTGACGCTATGGTCCGAAATTCTCTCAAAATCTCCGATGACGCGGAGAAGCTTTGCCGCCTCGGCACTGTCAGTATCGCCTATTTGTAAACTACTTAGCTTAACAAGATAGGTTCCGAGAACGTCTTCATATTTATCGGTTTTATCCTCTGACTCTCTTATTTTTTCTGCAAGAGCGGGGGTGTATTCCATAAGGCTTGTGAGAGAATCGCGAAGGGCGTCAACTGCCACCTGTGCCATCTGTGCTGTCAGCACTCTGGAGCGTTCAAGCGCAACTGCGGGAGTTGTGAGAAGACGCTCGTCAAGCATCGACTGTGTATCTGCGGCAACATTTTTTCCGTCTGGAACGATCTTTTTCGCCAATTTTTCGAGAAGCGACGACATGGGCATAAGAAGAACAGTACAAAGAATATTAAATATCGAATGGCAAACGGCAATACCGGCAGATGTTGCGTTTTGATTCAGAATAGCGGGAGATGCGATTGCACTCACAGCAGCGAATACGGCAAGCCAAACCAACGTACCGATTATATTAAATGAAAAATGCACAACGGCAGCACGCTTTGCATTTTTATTTGCACCAATGGAGGATAATATCGCAGTTATACAAGTGCCGATATTCTGTCCCATAATTATCGGAATAGCGGCACTGTAAGGAACAAGTCCCGAAAGCGAAAGTGCCTGCAAAATACCAACGGAAGCGGAGCTTGACTGAATGATCGCAGTAAGAATTGCGCCTGCAAGGACTCCGAGAATAGGATTTGAGAACATTGTGAAAAGGCTTGTAAATTCGGGAACGCTCTGAAGACCTGCAACAGCACCCGACATGGTATCCATTCCAAACATAAGGGTTGCAAATCCGAGAAGAACAGTTCCCACGTCCTTTTTCTTGCTACTCTTGCAGAACATATAGAGAATGATACCAACGAGAGCAAGAATAGGTGTAAACGAAGAGGGCTTAAGCAGCTTGATAAAAACGTTATTTCCGGAAATACCCGAAAGGCTCAGGATCCATGCGGTGACGGTCGTTCCCACGTTCGCACCCATGATAACGTTTATGGATTGGCGAAGGGACATGAGTCCCGAGTTTACAAAGCCCACCACCATAACAGTCGTTGCCGAGGAGCTTTGAATTATAGCAGTCACACCGAGACCTGTGAGAAATCCCGCAATCTTTCCGGTTGTAAGTTTTCCGAGAATTGAACTGAGCTTTGCGCCGGTGCGGCGTTCTAGGGCTTGTCCCATGACGTTCATTCCGAAAAGGAAAAGACAAAGGCCGCCGATAAGAGTTAATGCATCGAAAATAGTCATAAATTATATTCCTTTGTAAAAAAATTTTCCGTTTAATATGATACCAAATTTTGGTCAAAAGGGAAATCATAGTTTTGTAAAACTTATGTAAAGCATTTTTTGTCTTATTGCAGTTTACTCATAAAGCAGACCGCTTTGCCGAGGCACCTTATGTCTTTCAACTCTTCGTCGATATAAATAAACGGCTCATATTTATCATTTGCGGGAGAAAGAATCAGTTTTTTCTTTTCGGGATAGTAAAACCACCGCTTGAGGGTTGCTTCGTTGTCGATTATGACTGCGGCTATCTCGCCGTTTTCAACCATCGGCTGTTTTTTTATGAAAACCACGTCTCCGTCAAATATTCTCGCACCTGCCATACTGTCCCCTTTTGCAACAAGGCAAAAATCGGCGCCGATATCGCTCGATGCCATTATATAGCTCTCGTGGTCCTCGTCTGCATAGATAGGTTCGCCGCAAGCTATTTCGCCAAGAAGCGGAAAACGTCGGAGCGAAATGGGAAAAATATTATCAAAGCCGTGAGGAATGTCTTTTTTATCGCGGAGGGGAGCGTCTTCATATCCCAAAAGCCATCCCTCACTTACATCAAGTGCTTCTGCGATCTTATATATATAGCCTGTTTTCGGCTCATAGCCTCCTTTTATATAGGTACTTATTGAGGATTTTCCAATGCCGGTTCTTTCTGAAAGCTCTGATTGAGTCATTTTTCTCAGGGCCAGTCCTTCCCTTATTCTTTGTGAAACAGTTGCCATGGGGATACCTCCATTTTTTATTTTTACAACTATATTTTATCATGCTTGTTCAGAAAAGTCAACGATTTTTTTAAAAAAAGTACAGAAAAATGAATTTTGCGACTTGACAAATAAAAAAATGTGTGATATGATAAGTTCAGAAAAATGAACGAGGTGGTGATGCGATGTAGATCATGATGTATAAAAAATAACATTTACAGCAAGAACTACGGGGGATTTTGCTGTATAGTTATTTTTTAAAAACAGTTCACAAATATGAACAAAGGAGGAAATATGTTTAACATAAAAGTAAAAAAATCGAGTTTAATAGTAACTAACAAAGAGCCTATTGCAGCGGGGGCAAGCAAAGCATATCATGTGGGCTTCAATTTTGACGAGGAATGGGACGGGCTTCTTAAAAATGTTATTTTCAAGGCCGGCGAGACTTCGGTTGCAGTTTTGCTTGAAGGATCATCCTGTCCTATCCCATGGGAGGTGCTTTCAAGTGAAAACATCGGAGAAAAGCTTTGGGTCGGGGTATACGGCTCGGATTCCGAAGGAACAAAATTGCCAACTGTCTGGAATGAGCTTGAAGTCATACAGGCGGGAGCGGAGCTTTGCGGAAGCGGCAGTGAACCTACACCCACTGCCGTTTCTCTTATTTACGAAACGGCAAAAAACGCTCTTGAAGAAGCATCAATGGCAAAAACGCATGCATTAGCTGCCGATATTTCAAGGGAAAAAGCGGAGGATGCCGCAATAAAAGCAGAGGCTTGGGCAGGATCGGCGTTAAATGAGAAGGAAAAAGCAAAAAAACACGCAGGAGAGAGCCAAGAGGCGGCAATGAAGGCTATAAAAGTATGTGAAAGCTCTCTTTACGATGCTCAAAGGTCAGAAGGTGAGGTCATATCTTTGCCCGAGGATGCTTTTACATATGCGAAGATCCTTTCCCTTGAAGGAAACTCACATATTGAGAACAAAACGATCGTCCCGTCTGCTTTGAGTATTGAAATCGACGGCGTTGAGCATCCCATTCCCGAGGATATTACCTCGCTCCCCGATTACGGTCACGGTGCAGGAGAAGGATATAATAATAAGGTGGACTTTGAAAGCGGAATTTACACCAGAAGATGCAATATCTTTGAGCCTGTACAGGTATATTCTCATGTGGGCTATCCTTATTTTCAGACCTTATGTTTTCCTTTATCAAACTACGAAGAGTGCGTAAGAGCGATCGAAACCATTAAATGCAGTCATAGTGAATTGACTTTTGTATATAATCAAGTAGCCACATCAAATGTAGATAATAAATACTTCTCCCTAGGCTTCCTTGTGGTAATTATGAATGGAGAGAATGTTTCCCAAGAAGACATTCAAGCCTTCATTGACGAGCAGAGAGCGGCAGGAACACCTGTTGTTGTGTGCCACGGCTTATTTGATCCTTCCATCGGAAAAGATCTTTTATTGCCTGAAGATTTTTATTTTCCCGTCTCTATCGAGACCGATATTTCTGATCTGGCTTTGGATTCATATATCCCTGTCACTCCCGGCGGAGAGGTGACCTTTGACGGCGGCATAGGAATGCTTGAACTTTTTGTTCCGAAATCTCTACCAGATAAAAACTACGTATCTGCTACGTGTTCAAACGCCCTCCGAGGAACGCTTTACGGATCGTCTGTCAGTGCAGACGACGTAAGCCCCCTAGAGCATGAGCTTGATGTAAAGGTGAGCAGTAAAAATCTTATTCCTTTTCCTTATTATAAAACTGACGGTGCTATTTACGAGGGTGGAACTACATATGGGGTTACTGTTACTGTTGATAACGGAGTGATTACTTTAAACGGAACGTGCGAAGGAGTTACCGTTGTTCAGTTTGATATAATAAAGGATGATATTGTTTTAAAGGAAGATGCGGTGTTATCGGGATGCCCTGTAGGGGGAAACCATAATACAACTTATGCAATTCAAGCTGTGGTAACGCGGCCAGAGGGAACAAAGGCTTATCCAACGCATATAGGTAATGATGGCATATCCATACCTAAAGGCTCCATCGTTGAAAGAGTGTTTATCATTGCCCGTCCGGATTACGTATTCGATAACATAAAATTTTGTCCGCAGATCGAATATGGAAGAACAGCAACGCCTTATACGCTCTATGTTGCGGATACCGAGGGAACGGAAGTAAGTGTTACCGATGGTGAGAATACCCAAAGTGCCTTTGTCGATGCCGAGGGCAACGTTAAGGGACTTAAATCCGCATCGCCGAGCATGACGCTCACCACAGACAACGCAGGCACTGTTATCGAATGTACTTACAACAAAGATGCAAATAAGGTAATAGAACAATTAACGAATGCAATAATCAGTTTAGGAGGAAATATTTAAAATGTTTAAGCTCAGTGAATTTATAAAAAAAGGACTTTTTGACGCTATCGGAAAGATGGCAGACTATCAGATCATACTCAACGCCGCCGCATGGCACGAAAAGGGCGTTCTCACAGAGAGCGACCTTGCTCAGATATCCGAAGCCATAGGCTCTGATGCGGAGGAGAGCATCGAAGAGGTAACGGAATGACACCGCTTACGTATATGGTAACTCTCGTGGGAGAGATCGGAGTGCTTTTGACGGTTGTTTTTCCCGTCATAATGTGTGTCAGAAAGATAGCAAACGGGCAGAAATGCCAGCTTCGAAGCGATATGCTCCGTATCTACTATCATCATCGAGAGGAAAAGAAGATAAGGCAGTATGAATACGAAAATTTTCTCATGCTCTATGAGGGCTATAAAGCCCTG
>JAZUPD010000003.1:0-2729 GCA_045604985.1 Eubacteriales bacterium | reverse complement strand
AACTGCCGAGGATATAGAGCAAGAGCAAAAGGGACCAAAGGGCATTAAATATTTCTTTAAACTCTTCGGACGAAATTTTTCTAAGCTTTTGACCCTAAATTTAATGATGCTTTTTATGGTTATACCGATAATTATTGCCATTTTCGTATATATCCAAGGTCCAACCACCCCCTCACAGACTAACGTGCTATCCCCTGCTCTCTACGGGATAGAGCTTATATCCAAATCCCCCGCTGTCTCGATCATTGCAAATCATTTTGGAACAACGGTTTCTCTACCCGTTCACAATTCGCCCATTTACATTTTGGTCGGAGCGATCCTGCTTCTCCTTGCCGTCACATGGGGCTGGCAGAACGTCGGTTCCACGTATATACTCCGCTCGATGGTCAGAGGTGAGCCTATATTTATGTGGTCGGATTATTTTTACGCCGTAAAGCGCAATCTAAGACAAGGTTTTCTTATGGGAATGCTTGATTTTGTAATCATCGGAGTCCTTGCCTTTGATATCATGTATTTCACGGGGCTTTCGGGAAGCTTTGGAAATGATCTTATGTATTTCTGCACCATTGGAATTGCTATCGTTTATTTTTTCATGCGGTTTTATATTTATATCATGCTGATTACATTTGACCTTTCAATATACAAGCTACTTAAAAATGCTCTTATTTTCGTAATTCTCGGAATAAAGAGAAATATCATGGGTGCGCTGGGAATCATTCTTCTTGCGGGAATAAATCTGCTTCTTGCAATCATTTTCGTTCCTGCAGGATCAATAATTCCTCTTATTCTCCCCGCATTTTATCTGCTTTCCTGCGCTTCATTCATATCCGCTTATTCGGCATATCCCAATATTCAAAAATACATGATAGATCCTCAGATCACTACGGTCGAGGAATAAGTATAGCGGCTGACCCTGTGGTCAGCCGCTTGATATTAGATCGCCGACAGTCACAAAACTATAACCCATCTCAATAAGCTTCGGTATTATCATTCGAAGTGCCTCGGGAGTCGGGCTGTTTCTGCCGATATAATCATGCATGAGGATAATATCACCGCTCCGCACGTGATTTATCACATTTTGGTATATCATGACGGGAGAATTTCCTTCCCAATCTCTCGTATCTACCGACCATAAAATTATCGAATAGTCCATATTTCTCGCAATGCTTTCCACATCATCGTCAAATGCTCCCTCGGGGGGTCTGAAAAGCCTTGTTCTGTATTCGTAAAGTCTGTATATTTCATCGTCGCATCGCTCCAGCTCCCGAACAAGCTCGCCCCTCTCCATTGCTCTCACTCTGTGATGAGTATAGGTGTGATTTCCTATCTCATGCCCCGCAAGATAGACCTTTTCTGCCGCCTCGGGATAATTTTTAATATTTTGTCCCACGAAGAAAAAGGTCGCTTTTACATTATATTCCTTCAAAATTTCAAGTATTTCAGCAGTATAATACGGGTGGGGACCGTCATCAAAGGTAAGGGCAAGCTTCATTTCGCCGTTATCTGTTCTGCGATAGGTTATTTGTGCCTCACTTGCATTGCAATTTATCGCTAAAAGGACGATCAGAATCATGATAACGAAGGTTTTCTTCATGAGGTAAGCTCGTCCATGCTTCCGAAGCTATAACCCATTGCCTTTAGTTCTTTTATCACATCACCGATTATGGCTGCGTTGGTCTCGGAGGTTGGATGAAGCAATATGACAGCTCCGTTGTGGATATTTTCCATTATCTTTTCCTTTGCTCTTTCTCTTTCCATCTGCTTTCCGTTGTCCCAATCCGCATAGGCAAAGCTCCAGAATATAGTTTTATAGCCTGCATCATAAGCAAATTTCATAGTTCTTTCATCAAAAACTCCTTCAGGCGGTCGATAATATTTTGCCATATCCTTACCCGTTAGGTTTTTATAAGCGATCTCAAGTCGGTGTAGCTCTGCAACAAAATCCTCATAAGAGTTTACTTTTGTCATATTTTTATGGGAATAAGTGTGGTTTGCCACCGTATGCCCTTCTTCTGCCATACGCACCACAAGGTCACCGTTTTTCTCTATCAGGTTTCCAAGCACGAAAAAGGTACCGCAAACCCCCTCTTCCTTCATAACATTCAGGATCTTTTCAACATTCCCATTTTCATATCCCGCATCGAAGGTCAGATATACTCGTTTTTCTTCATTGTCATCGCCGTGCTGATGATCAATATAATATCCGCCGTAATTCTCCACATAAGCCATATCCGGATCACACTGCGGCTGTTTGTTGTCCTTTTCTCTAACGCAATACCAGCTCTGCCATTTTGCTGCACTTAAAACAATGGTGAAAAGCATTGCTATCCCAAGAAAAAGAGAAAGAGTCGGCCCAATTTTGTATTTAAACATTTTTCCATTCCTTTCTTGTTTCTTTGGAGTTTTCTCCTTTATTATTTTTCTCGAAAAAAAACTTTTTTTGCACAAAATATTATGGTTTTAATGTTATTTTAATCTTTTTCATGAAGATGGATGCATTGACACCAATCTCCTTATAAGCACAAAAAACGGTAAAATTACATAATGAATAAATCAATGCCCCTGAGTGAAATATTTTTTACCAGCCGCATTGATTTTTATTTTTATCCTTAAAATCTTTTTCATGTTTAGGTAAAATCTTCTTATAAATCTCATACAGAAAAGAATGACAGATCTCTATTTAACAAGCAAAAAATCAACATGACTTTTTTAACTTTAACCATCAGAAA
>JAZUPD010000002.1:0-2013 GCA_045604985.1 Eubacteriales bacterium | reverse complement strand
GCCATTCAAAGCCATCGTAAATATCGGGTGTGCCAAAAAGCTTGGATGCACCGACAGGCAGCTTCTCATCCGCATAGCACGTTTTTAATCTAATACTATTCATGCTTAACCCTCCTTGTGGCTATATTATCTCATACTTTTGCCTTGAGATGGTCGCTTTTACGGCGACATTTCAGAACACGTCAAAGCCAAGCTCATAAAGCATTTCGTTTATATCGTTAAAATCAAATACCTGCCGAGATATACAAAACGCTATTGCAAGATCATATTCCTCCGATCTTGACAGGCTGTAACCTGCAGAGGATAAAAGTGCGTCTGCATCCTCTCTTGTTAACTCAAGGGCAAGGCACAAGGCAATAACCGTTTTCTTACACGGAACGTACTTTTTGCTCGAACGGATCTTGGAAAAGAGTCTTCGGTCGATCCTGGCTTTCTTGTATACGTCGCTGTCCTTTTGCCCGGTTCTGTCTATCAACATAAATAACAGTTCATTGAATGAAGCACCCATATTCTCAAGCAAATAGAGCTGAACCTCACTCATATTGATCTCTGCCATGCGAAGCCCCAACGCTCCGCTTACAACAGGCTCACCGCCTTGATTGATATATTCTCTGCAAAGCCTTGCTAATTTCTTCATTTTGGCTCACCCTTGGCGGCAAGAAAAGCATTGAATCTTCCCTCATATCCCGAGAAATCAAAGGCATCCTTGGCAATCTCCATATCCTCGCGCAGATTGATCTCTTTTAGTCCGCGCAAGTATTTGAAAGCACCTTCCTCAATCCGTTTCAAGCTATCGGGCAGAATGATTCTTGTCGGTGTGAGAAAATAAGGGTAGTCTTCGGATTTTCTGTCGGTAAAAGCACCGGAGCAGATGACCTCGACGCCATTGGGAACCTCAACAGTCTCGTCGTAACCGTTGTAAAGGCAAAGGAAACGTTCACCCAAGACTACAAACTGTTCGTCCTTAAGCTTCTCCATAAACGGAGTACCCCTGAAAGCGGCATTGTCAATTTCCATAAGACTGTCCGGAAAATTGATATCCTCAATTCCCGTGTCCGCGAAGGCATAGAAGCCCAGCACCTCAACTCCGTCGAGGAGCGTGACTCTTTTTAAATAGCGGCAGTCTGAAAAGGCGAATGAACTGATCTTCTTAAGAGTGGATGGCAGTGCCACTTCCTTGAGCTTTGTCTCGCAAAAAGCCTTGTGACCGATCTCGACAACTCCTTCGGGAACAACGATCACGTCACCCTTTGCACGTGACTTGATGAGTACACCGTCCTTGATCTCAAAGTCCGGCAGAGATCTCTCGTATTCACTTAGGGACATATCGGATAGCTTAACATCAAAGATCAAGCTTTCATCCACCCAGTCTCCCGCAACCTGATAGCCGCTTGTGTAGGAGATCCTTGCAGTCTCGTTTAATTTGAAGACATACTCGCCTTTGCTCGGAACAAACAGAGTTACCTCGTCATCGGTGAGCCTTCTAACGATTGCTTTTTCGCTATGCCCCAAAAGCTTTACTTCACAGCCCTCGGTGATTTCTATGTCATAAACGCCATCATCACCGGCTTTGGAACCGTTTTTTTCTTTTGTTTCATCCCATTTGATATGTAAATAGAGCTTTTTTGCCATTCGCATCACTCCTTTTTTGTTAGTTAAGTTTTATTTCTTCCATTCCTCGCTATCGGGATCACGGGAAGTCGACAGAGTTGCGTTTTCGCGCAAGGCCGCTCGATCATCCCTGTTTCTTCTGCGCGAGTATGATCTGTAACACAAGTTAGCGAAATCATCAAAGTTATTAAGAATATACTTTACCTCTTCACTGCCTGTCAGCTCACAATACTGTTTATATAGCTCCTTTGCTTTGGCCGAAGCAAAGCCATCGAAGTCCCCATCTTGGCGGATCTTATGATATTTTCCGCAACCGATCTCTGCCATAAACAGAATTTCCTCCGGGGTTGGAGAGGCGGACTTTTCCGTTAGCAATTCATACGCTCTTTTTTGCTCGGGCTT
>JAZUPD010000001.1:0-2039 GCA_045604985.1 Eubacteriales bacterium | reverse complement strand
CCTATAATAAAGCAAAAAGGGGCGAAAACGGAAAAGAAAAGTATCTTAAAGCCATTGAAGACCACGGCAGAGCAAACGAGTGTATTATGTGCGGTAAATGCGAAGATGCCTGCCCGCAGTTTATTGATATCCGTAAATTTTTAAAACAGGCAGCAGAACTTTTTGAATAATGAAAAAATGCACCTTAAGGGGTGCCTTCCATAAAGCAGGTTTTACCTGCCGAAACACAAAAGGAGTATGAGCATTTTGTTCGTACTCCTTTTGCTTACTGTCGGGTGTAGGCATAATAGCCTTCCTCCCGGAGGAAGGTGGCACGCGAAGCGTGACGGAAGGAGCCCGCGTGACTTTAGTTTTTAACAAATTTTATCGCAACGCGCTCTCCCTCACCCGACTTCGTCGCTCCCTCCCAGAGGGAGCCTTTCTTTTATGTTCATCTATACCTTGTCAATTTTCCTGACAAGCACTGCTTTTGTGGACACAAAATCGAAGCCCCGCACGAGGCGGGGCAAGAATAACTTATTTAGCATGCTGATTTAATCTCTCAATAATTGAAACAAAACGTGAATCTTGACGGACACAATCATATCGTTTATTTTGCAATCTGTCAAGCATATGGTAGCAATTGGTGTGTTCCGTAAGTTCGTGAAAATCTTTGTTGGGTTCAGGATAAATTAACTTATCGGTAAAAATTGATGTGTAAAATTTACCGTGATCATTGATATATGCTTTATCGTATTCAATCGCGTGATAGCACATTTTTTCAAGAGATGCAAGTGTTTCATCCTTTTTACCCTGAGATATCTGATACGTGGAAATTAACCAATAATTTTGGGAGAGGCGAACATGATAAAACATAAGGTTATCCCCGTATATCATCTTATAAAGATGATTGGAAATAGTAAGCATTTCAATTTTTCTATCCCATGTGGACGGATCATTGGGGAGTTCATCCGCGAGCGGATAGTTTGAAATAGCAGTACCCAAGCAATCGGTCAATTTGTCGATTTCATCTTGAATATAAAATTCCGTATTGCCATCACCAATCCCCGATGATTTTGCAAATTCACGGCAGTACTTCATAGGCGTGAGCAGATTTACTGATTGCATAGCTTTCTCAACCTGCTTGGTGCCTCCGTAAATATTGATCAAAACATTGATTGCATCATATCGGGTATCTTCATCTTTACATTCAGCCACCACGGAAGAGCAAAGATTTTCGATTTCCTTTATGAGGTCGTTATTCTTTGTATCGCACCACAAATGATACAGACAAACAGCGAGATTCTCTTTGATCTCAAAATCTGCGGGGTAGCGGGAAATCGCATTTCTTGCGAAAGTTATCCGTTCTTCGATCGTACCCACTTCTGCAAGACGAGAGATTTCTTTTTTGATATTTGCAATTTCTTCTTCTCTTTGAGAGAGCTTATATCCCAAGAGTTCATCTGTACTGACGGAAAAGAAATCAGCAAGCGCCGGAAGAAGTTCAATATCGGGATAACCACCTTCTGCTTCCCAACGAGATATAGCTTGAGGTGTCACCCCTATAGCCGTGGCAAGAACGTCTTGTGTAATATTATTTTCTGCGCGAAGTTTTTTGATGATCGCACCTATTTTAATGTTCATATCGTACCTCCAAAATAAATTTTGTAAGCTTACGATTTTATTATAGCATAATTTTTCTTTTTTTCAATTATCAATTCATTGTTAAATAGATAAAGCAGTACTTTACATTGATAAGAAGTAAAATACTGCTTTATCGCAGGCACCGCAATCGGTGCATTTTTTTACGTCTTCAATTATTGAATTAACACAACTGTCGGCAATTACAATGCCTTTTTCGTTGGGTTTATTATGTGCAGGCAGCAATTCGTTTTTAATAAATTTATTGTTTCTGAAAACAAGGTTTTCAACGTGCTTGGCAATCAGGAAGCGTTCCTCGTGCATTTCAAAAACGTTGTCCTCAATAATAATATTTTTGTGATAGGGGGTATCGCCCTCTAAAACGTGGGGGTCGATTATTATTGCGCAACCGCCTGTAT